>CAZNQZ010000007.1:9423-21325 GCA_964575245.1 uncultured Lachnobacterium sp.
TGCAGAACGTGCCGGAGCTGAATGAGCAGTATCGGGAGTGGGAGGGAAAGGAAAGCTCGATAGAGAGGCCGATTGTCGACATGCATCGGGCAGTGCGCAATGGCATCAAGTGGATCGTGATTGCGGGAGTCATTGGATTATTCGGCTGCGCAGTCCTCTTTTTCCTGAAGTATCTGCTCTCCGGAAAGATAAGGGAAGCGGGGAATCTCGGTCCAAACGCCTGCGTCCTCGCAGAGCTGCCGAACCAGAGGAAAAAGAAGAACGCGA
This sequence comes from uncultured Lachnobacterium sp., assembly GCA_964575245.1. GTDB lineage: Bacteria > Bacillota > Clostridia > Lachnospirales > Lachnospiraceae > Roseburia. The sequence continues at coordinate 9,691 of CAZNQZ010000007.1, forward strand.
TTGACCGACAGATCTGTCGTCTCTTCGGCATTGTGGTCAGGCAGTCGGAATATAACAGCCGGGTGGAGGCAATGGCGCTTTCGCTTGGAAAGATGCTGGATGCCAGGCAGTGTGAGAGCAAAACGGTAGCCTTTGTGGGCGATGTGAAGAGCACGGAGCTGAGGGAGCTGGCGGAGCAGACCGAAAAAACGCTGTCCGGCAAGTACAAAATTGTGGCGGCGGGCAACATGATTGTAGACCCTGCCGCGGCTAAGGCGGCCTATAGCGCTGACGCGGTCGTGGTGGTGACGAAGCAGAATGCCTCACCGAGAAAGACCTACCTGCAGTTCTGTGATAAGCTGGCGGCCTGCAAGGTTCAGGTGCTTGGGACGGTGCTGATGGGAGTAGAGGGCATATAGACTGGACGGGGAATATTGCGGCAGAAGTAAAAGCGTGATTTTGCTGCAATATTCCCTAAAATTTTAAAAAGGAGGAGGCAATACATGAAAACGATGTTAAAAAAGCCGCCGATGGGGTGGAACAGCTACGATTACTATGATACGACGGTGAATGAGGAGCAGGTCCGGGCCAATGCGGAGTATATGGCGGAGCACTTAAAGGAATACGGCTGGGAGTATGTGGTCGTGGATATCGCGTGGTATTCCTATGAGGCGGGGGAACAGCGGGATAAGTTTCAGTATGTCCCGTTTGCGAAGGTTGAGATGGATGAGTATTCCAGGCTCCTTCCCTGCGTGAAACGCTTTCCGTCATCCGCGGGAGGGAAGGGCTTTCAGCCTCTGGCGGAGTATGTCCACAGTCTGGGCTTAAAGTTCGGGATACATATTATGCGCGGCATTCCAAGACAGGCGGCGCATCTGCGAACGGCTATCAAAAACAGCGCGCATCGGGCGAATGAAATCGCCAATCCCAGCTCCATCTGTTTCTGGAATCCGGACATGTACGGCGTGGAGCCAAAAGCGGAGGGCGCGCAGGAATACTACGACTCGCTGCTGGAGCTCTACGCGCAGTGGGGCGTGGATTTCATCAAGTGCGACGACATCTGCCGGATGGATGCGCCATCGTCCAGGGCTGAGATCGCAATGCTTCACCGGGCGATTGAAAAGTGCGGCAGGGACATAGTGCTGAGCCTCTCGCCGGGCCCCGCCCTTGTGGAGGAAAATGACTTTTATCAGGAACACGCAAATATGTGGCGGATCACGGACGATTTCTGGGATTCCTGGAAATCCCTTCGGGATATGTTTGACCGCTGCAGAAACTGGCAGGAATACGTGGCGGACGGAGGCTATCCGGATTGCGACATGCTGCCTCTCGGAATGCTCGGGAAGGGCTTTGGGAACGAGAGGAGGACAAATTTCACTCCGGATGAGCAGAGGACAATGATGACGCTCTGGAGCATTTTCAAGTCTCCGCTGATGCTGGGGGCGGAGCTCACAAAGCTGGATGCGGAGACGCTTGCATTGATCACAAACCGGGGGGTGCTTCATATGCTGGAGGCGACAGAGGGGGCGAGGGAGTGCTTCCGGGACGACTGCCTGATCGCCTGGCACACGAGGGAAAACGGGGCAGGGGCTGAGTATCTGGCGATCTTTAATATCACGGAAAAAGAGCTGGACGTCAGGCCCGACCGTTTTGTGAAGTTTGCGGGGGATGCAGAGGATGTATGGACGGGGAAAATGTGCAATTTTGCCGCACAGCAGACAATCCCGGGACACGGGGTAATCCTGTTAAAAACGGCGGCCAATGCCGTATAGTTAAAAAGGAGGGGGAAAATGAGTGAGTTTACCTTAGACATGGAGGCGTATCAGGCGTGTGCACGGCAGGCGGCTGCAGAGGGCTGCGTTCTTCTGAAAAACGAGAATGCCACGCTGCCGCTGCGCGAGGGGGAGAAGGTGGCCGTGTTCGGGCGTATCGCGTTTCACTACTACAAGAGCGGTCTGGGCTCCGGCGGCCTGGTGAACACCCGCTATGTGACTGGAATTCTGGACGCACTGCGGGAGGAGCCGGACATCACTGTGGATGAGTCTGTGCTGAGTGTCTATGAGGAGTGGATCGCGGAGCATCCCTACGACGAGGGTGAAGGCTGGGGCAAGGTGCCCTGGAGCCAGAAGGAGATGCCGGTGAGCGATGCCCTCATCAGGGAGGCGGCTGGCAATGATATGGCGCTTGTCGTCATTGGCCGCACCGCGGGGGAGGATCAGGACACCGGGAATCTCCCGGGGCAGTATCTTCTGACGGAGGAGGAGCGGGAGCTGATCCGCAAAGTGAGCGCCGCGTTTCCGCGTACTGCCGTGATATTAAATGTGGGCAATATCATTGACATGAAGTGGGTGGAGGAGCTTGGTGTCCCCTGTGTGCTCTATGCGTGGCAGGGCGGCCAGGAGGGCGGAAACGCGGTCTGCGACGTGCTGACGGGGCGGGTGAATCCCTGCGGAAAGCTCACGGACACGATTGCAAGAGATATCACGGACTATCCCTCCACGGCGAACTTCGGAGATGTCAAAAAGAATTATTACCGTGAGGACATCTATGTGGGATACCGGTATTTTGAGACCTTTGCGAAGGATAAGGTGCTCTATCCCTTTGGATTCGGCCTCTCCTATACCGAATTTTCGATGGAGGCTAAGGACTTAGTGCTCCAGCGCGACTCCGGCGGCGGAAAACTGGAGCTGAATTTTGCGGTCAAAAATATCGGCGCGGTCCCCGGGAGCGAGGTGGTGCAGGTCTATATCGAGGCGCCCCAGGGAGCGCTGGGCAAGCCGGCGCGGGTGCTCACCGCCTATTACAAGACCGCAGTGCTCGCGCCGGGGGAAACGGAGGACGGGTGCGTTTTCATACCCGCGAACCGCTTTGCCTCCTACGACGACAGCGGTGCGGGCGGGCATAAAAACTGCTATGTGCTGGAGGCCGGCACCTACGGCGTTTATCTCGGCTCAGACGTTCGGAGCGCCAAAAGGGCCGCAGAGTTTGAGCTGGAGCTGACTGTGGTGGAAGAACTGCAGGAGGCCTGCGCGCCGGTGGAGGCGTTTACGCGCATGCGGCCGTCTGCGAATGGCCTGACCTATGAGGAAGTGCCGCTCAGAAGCGTGGACGTGCAGGCCCGCATCGAACAGCCCGGGGCGCTTGCCATCACCGGGGACAAGGGCTATCGGCTGGCTGATGTCTATCGCGGACAGGTGTCGATGGATGACTTTATTGCGCAGCTCTCTGTGGAGGATCTGGCCTGTCTGTTTCGCGGCGAGGGCATGAGCTCCCCGAAGGTGACTCCGGGTACCGGATCGGCCTTCGGCGGTCTGACGGAGAGGCTGCGCGGGTTTGGCATTCCGGCGGTCTGCACCTCGGACGGACCCTCCGGCATTCGGATGGATGTTGGGGCGAAGGCGTTTTCCCTGCCCAACGGAACCTGTCTCGGCTGTACCTTCAACGATGCGCTGGTGGAAAAGCTCTATCAGTTCACGGGCAGGGAGCTGCGCATGAACCGCATTGACGCGCTTTTGGGGCCGGGACTCAACATTCACAGAAATCCCTTAAACGGGCGCAATTTTGAGTACATTTCCGAGGACCCGCTGCTCACCGGGCGGATGGGCGCCGCTCAGGTCCGGGGACTGCACGTGGTGGGCGCAACCGCCACGATCAAGCATTTCGCCGCGAACAATCAGGAGAAGGAGCGAAGGCACGCGGAGGCGGTAATCTCCCAGCGGGCGCTGCGCGAGATCTATCTGAAGGGCTTTGAGATCGCGGTCAAAGAGGGGAATGCCAGTGCGGTTATGACGACCTATGGGCCCGTAAACGGCATTTGGACGGCGGGAAGCTACGACCTGAACACGCTGGTTTTGCGCGGAGAGTGGGGCTTTGACGGGATTGTCATGACCGACTGGTGGGCAGAGTCCAACTATGAGGGCAGCTCTTCCGACATGCGCTGCCATGCTCCGATGGTGCGGGCGGGCAACGATCTGTACATGGTGTGTTCCGACGCCTCGGATCAGGCGCAGGACGATGTGATGCAGGCGCTGGATCAGGGCGTGATCACCGTCGGGCAGCTGCAGCGCAACGCCGCCCACATCTTGGGCTACACCTTAAAGACGCCCGCCATGCTCTATGAGATGGGGGAGATCACGGAGGAGGAGCTCGCAGAGCGGCAGAGCGCGAAGGAGCAGGACGGGGACTACGGCGACATTGTCTACTATGCGCCGGACGAGAAGGGGGAGATCCTGGTTCCGACGGACGGCTGGAGCGCGAAGGCCGGTACCTCCGCGGTGTTTGGCATCGAGGTGGAGCAGGGACTGGAATATGAGATTGAGATCACGGTGCGCTCCGATCTCGAGGCGCTGGCGCAGCTTCCTGTCTCGGTCTATTATGACAGTGTACTAAAGGAGACGATTACCTTCCGGGGATCGGGCGGCGCGGCAGTGTCGTCGGCGTGCAGCCTTGGAGTGGTATTTGGACAGCATCACTATGTGAAGCTGTATTTCGGAGCGACTGGGCTGAAGATGGAAAGTGTGAGGATAAAGCGCAGGAGGTGACTCTGATTTTGAGCGATGTACTGATTCTTCAGTTGACTATGCTTCTTCTGATCCTTGTGGGGCTGCTGGTGAAAAAATGCGGGATTGTGAGCCAGGAGGGGCAGAAGGCGGTCAACGATCTGGTGATTTATCTGGTGCTGCCCTGCAATATTGTCAATTCCTTTCTGATCGGGAGCGAGGGGGACATCTTCCGCCAGTTCGGGATGGTGTTTCTCATCTCCATTGCCATCCAGATGGTGTCGGTTTTGCTCGGAAGAATTGTGTATCGCAGGAAGGAATTAGGGCATAAAATGAGCCTGCAATACGGGATTATCTGTTCGAATGCCGGATTTCTGGGAAATCCGGTGGCAGAGGGCGCGTTTGGCCCCGTGGGGCTTGCGATGGCGAGCATCTACCTGATCCCCATGCGCGTGATGATGTGGTCCTCCGGGATCGCGATTTATACGCAGAGCCATGACCGGAGAGCCACCCTGAAAAAGGTGGCAACCCACCCCTGCATCATCGCCTGTGTGCTGGGGCTGGCGCTGATGATCTGCCGCGCACAGCTTCCGGCTGTCATTGGGAAACCGCTGACCGCGATTGCAAACTGCAACACGGCGCTGTCCATGATGGTCATCGGCATGATTTTGGCGGATGCGGATGTGCGCGCGCTCTTTGACCGGGAGATCCTCGCCTACAGCGCGCTGCGCCTGATTGTGCTGCCGACTGCGCTGTTTTTGGTCTGTATTCTCTGCCGGGTTCCGGCGCTGGTTACCGGCGTGTGCACGATTTTGACAGCGATGCCGGCGGGGGCGACCACAAGCATTCTCGCCTCTAAATATCACGCCGACGAGCTCTTTGCCACGCGGCTGGTGGTGGGCTCCACACTGCTTTCCATGGTTACCATACCGGTCTGGAATATTGTGCTGGCTTACGACTACAGCTCTCTCATGCCGTAACCGTTTTGTATTATCCATTTTTTTTCTGAATTTTTGCTTGCAATTTGAAAAAAGATATGGTATAAGAGAAAAAAGATAAATGCGTTGAAGGAGACTCGCATCGCCAGACACCGACAGGAATACAGCGTCACCGACTGAGAGCGCTGTTTGGGAGAGGGGGTCGCGGGAACACTGCCTGAGCAGACGGGTTGAACAAGAGGCTGAGATGCCTCCAGTAGGTTCGTTCGTTGGCGCACGTTACGCGCGGGAGAGCGGAGAGCGCAGGCTCTCAATGCGGGTGGTACCACGGATAAACAGATTATTCGCCCCGGAATACTTTTAGACGGTATTCCGGGGCTTTTTATGCGCAGGGGCGCGTAGGGAATTCAGCAGCTTTGCTGCACGCGCCCCGCGCGGCGAGCAGGGTCGAAAATCTCCCCTGCCCGATCTGTGGAGTGATCCGCAACTGATACAGGAAAGGAGAACATTAGGATGGGCAACAGTTACAGAGACGTAAATCTGGGTGAGATCAGCGAGGAGAGCATTGGAAAAACCATGCGTGTGGCGGGGTGGGTGGAAAATATCCGGGATCATGGCGGAGTATCCTTTCTTGATTTGAGGGACATGTACGCGGTGATGCAGGTCGTGATCCGCGACGGCAGGCTCCTGGAGGGAATCCGAAAGGAGCAGGCCGTCTCCGTCGAGGGCGTCATTGAGAAGCGCGACGAGGAGACTTATAATCCTAAGATTCCCACCGGCACGATTGAGCTGGAGGCGAAATCCGTCAATATACTGGGAGAGGTGTACAGCCCGCTCCCCTTTGAGGTCATGACGAGCAAGGAGGTGCGGGAGGACGTCCGCCTGATCTACCGCTATCTGGATTTGAGAAACCGGAAGGTGAAGGACAATATCATTTTCCGCTCACAGGTGATCGCCTTTCTGCGGCAGAAGATGACGGAGCTGGGCTTTTTGGAGATCCAGACGCCGATTCTGTGCGCATCCTCGCCGGAGGGGGCAAGGGACTATATCGTGCCCTCACGGAAATTTAAGGGGAAATTTTATGCGCTGCCCCAGGCGCCGCAACAGTACAAGCAGCTTTTGATGGTGTCCGGCTTTGACAAATATTTTCAGATTGCGCCCTGCTTTCGGGATGAGGATGCGCGGGCGGACCGCTCGCCGGGCGAATTTTATCAACTGGATTTTGAGATGAGCTTCGCCACCCAGGAGGATGTGTTCCGTGTGGGGGAGGAGGTGCTTTCGGCGGCGTTTGAGCGTTTTGCTCCGGAGGGCAGTTCGGTTACGAAAGCGCCGTTCCCGATCATCAGCTATCGTCAGGCCATGCTGGAATTCGGCACGGACAAACCGGATCTGAGAAACCCTCTGCGCATTATCGACGTGACGGAATTCTTCCAGAAGTGCAGCTTTAAGCCATTTCTTGGAAAAACCGTCCGCGCGATCCGCGTCCATCAGGAGATGTCCAAGGGTTTTCACGAGAAACTGCTGCAGTTTGCGACCGGGCTTGGCATGGGCGGCCTGGGCTACCTTGAGGTGATGGAGGACAAAAGCTACAAGGGGCCGATCGACAAGTTTATTCCCGCGGAGCTCAAGGAGGAGTTTCGGGCGCTTGCCGGACTTGCGCCGAAAGACACGATCTTTTTCATGGCGGATCGGGAGGAGCGCGCGGCATACTATGCGGGGATGATCAGAAACGAGCTGGGCGAGAAGCTGGAGCTTCTGGAGAAAAACGCGTACCGCTTCTGCTATGTCAACGATTTCCCGATGTTTGAGCGGGACCCGGAGACGAAGAAGATCGGTTTTACCCACAACCCGTTTTCCATGCCTCAGGGAGGACTGGAGGCGCTGAATGAGAAGGAGCCGCTGGAGGTGCTGGCTTACCAGTACGACATTGTCTGCAACGGCGTGGAACTCTCCTCCGGGGCGGTGCGCAACCACGACATGAGGATTATGGAGCGGGCGTTTGAGATCGCGGGCTACGACAGGGAGGTCTTAAAGAACAAATTCGGGGCGCTCTACAGTGCGTTTCAGTTCGGTGCGCCGCCCCACGCGGGCATGGCGCCGGGGGTGGACCGCATGATTATGCTCCTTCGGAATGAGGAGAATATCCGCGAGGTGATCGCATTCCCGATGAACGGAAACGCGCAGGATCTGATGTGTCAGGCGCCGAACGAGGTGACGGAGCAGCAGCTTCGGGAAGTGCACATACGGGTGCGGGATTAGTGCAGGGCAGAGGAGGATAGACGATGGCAAATGTGATCAGTGACGAGACGATGGAGTATGTCGGCATTCTCGCAAAGCTGGAATTGTCCGACGAGGAGCGGGAGACGGCAAAAAAAGACATGGAGAGCATGCTGGATTATATCGACAAGCTGAACGAGCTTGATACCTCGGGCGTAGAGCCCATGTCCCATGTATTTCCGGTAAACAATGTGTTCCGGGAGGACGTGGCGGAGGACCGGGACGGCGGGGAGGACACCCTCGCAAACGCGCCGGAGCGCAGGGACCGGGCCTTTGTCGTGCCGAAAACCGTGGATCAGTGACAGGAGGCAGAATATGAAGCTATTAGAATGGACGGCGCTTATGCTGGGAAAACGGATTCAGGCGGGGGAAGTATCGGTGAAGGAGGCGCTGGATGCGGTCTTCGATGCGGTGCGTCGGAAGGAGGAGCGGGTGCACAGCTTTGTGACGCTGGATGAGGAGGGGGCCTATGCGCGCGCCGGGCAAGTGCAGGAGAAGCTTTTGGCAGGAGAGCTGACCTCTCCTCTGGCGGGAGTGCCGGTCGCCGTCAAGGACAACATGTGCACCAAAGGACTGCTCACCACCTGCAGCTCGAAGATGCTTTACAACTTTGTGCCGGCCTACACCGCGGAAGCGGTCTGTAATCTGGAAAAGGCGGGAGCAATTGTCGTCGGGAAGACGAACATGGACGAGTTTGCCATGGGGAGCACGACGGAGACCTCCGCCTACGGGATCACGAGGAACCCGTGGAATACGGAGCATGTGCCCGGTGGCTCCTCCGGCGGGAGCTGCGCGGCGGTGGCGGCTGAGGAGGTGCCTTATGCGCTGGGCTCAGACACCGGCGGGAGCATCCGTCAGCCGAGCTCCTTCTGCGGCGTGACGGGCATCAAGCCGACCTACGGGACAGTGTCGCGCTATGGTCTGATCGCCTATGGCTCCTCCCTGGACCAGATCGGGCCGGTGGCGAAGGACGTTTCGGACTGCGCCGCCATTTTGGAGACGATTGCTTCCTATGATAAAAAAGATTCCACCTCCGTCCGGCGTGAGGATACGGATTTTACGTCGGCGCTTGTGGCGGACGTAAAGGGGATGCGGATCGGCATACCCAGTGACTATCTGGGTGATGGGCTGGACGCGGAGGTGAGGGACGCGGTCCTTGCCGCCGCAGAGGCGTTGAAGGCGCAGGGCGCGGTTGTGGAGGAGTTTCCCTTAAGTCTCGTCGAGTACGCTATTCCCGCCTACTATGTCATAGCGGACGCGGAGGCGAGTTCTAATCTGGCGCGCTTTGACGGCGTGAAGTACGGATATCGGACGAAGGACTATGAGGGTTTGCACAATATGTACCGCAGATCCCGCTCGGAGGGCTTTGGCGCAGAGGTCAAGCGGCGGATTATGCTGGGTTCCTTTGTCCTTAGCTCCGGCTATTACGACGCCTATTATCTGAAGGCGCTTAAAACCAAGGCGCTGATCAAACAGGCCTTTGACCGGGCCTTTGCGTCCTACGACGTGATCCTGGGGCCGGCGGCCCCCACCACGGCGCCGCGGATCGGGGAATCTTTGAGCAATCCGCTGAAAATGTACCTCGGCGATATCTATACGGTTTCCGTGAACCTGGCGGGCCTTCCGGCGGTCAGCCTTCCCTGCGGGCAGGACAAAAACGGTCTTCCGATCGGCCTGCAGCTGATCGGGGACTGCTTTCAGGAAAAGAAAATCATACGGGCGGCATACTCGTTTGAGCAGGCTTATTCATACCGGCGCTGTCCGATGGCGATGGAGTAGAAGGGAGGAGAGGAAATGAGCAAACAGTATGAGACGGTGATCGGTCTTGAGGTTCATGTGGAGCTCGCGACAAAAACAAAGATTTTCTGTTCCTGTCCGACCGCCTTCGGCAGTGCGCCGAACACGCATACCTGTCCGGTGTGTACCGGTATGCCCGGCTCGCTCCCGGTATTAAACCGCCAGGTCGTAGAGTACGCGATGGCGGTGGGGCTCGCGATGAACTGCAGGATCAACCAGTACAGCAAGTTTGACAGGAAGAATTATTTTTACCCGGACAATCCCCAGAATTACCAGATTTCCCAGCTCTATCTGCCCATCTGCTATGACGGAGGAATTGAGATTGAGACAGCGGGAGGAAAGAAGGTGGTCGGCATCCACGAGATTCACATGGAGGAGGACGCCGGAAAACTGGTGCACGACGACTGGGAGGATGTGTCCCTCGTGGACTACAATCGCTCCGGCGTGCCGCTGATCGAGATTGTATCGGAACCCGACATGCGCTCGGCGGAGGAGGTCATTGCCTATCTGGATAAGCTGCGCATGATCGTGCAGTATCTGGGCGCGAGCGACTGCAAGATGCAGGAGGGCTCCATGCGCGCGGATGTGAACCTCTCGGTTCGCGAGATGGGGGCGGAGCTTGGCACGCGCACGGAGATGAAAAACATTGGTTCCTTCAAGGCGATTGCGCGGGCGATTGAGGCAGAGACCGCGCGTCAGATTGATCTGCTGGAATCCGGGGAGCGGGTGGTGCAGGAGACCCGCCGCTGGAATGACGAACAGGGCTATTCCTACGCGATGCGCTCCAAGGAGGACGCGCAGGATTACCGCTATTTTCCGGAGCCGGATCTGGTGCCGGTCGTGATCGAGGATGCGTGGATCGAGCGGCTGAGGGAGAGCCAGCCCGAACTGCGTGACGCGAAACGGGCACGCTATGTGGCAGAGTACGGTCTGCCGGATTACGACGCGGGAATCCTCACCTCAGCGAAAAAGCTGGCGGATATCTTTGAGGAGACAACCAGGCTGTGCGGCAGCCCCAAGAAGGTATCCAACTGGCTGATGGTGGAAACCATGAGGCTTATGAAGGAGCACGAGATGGAACCGGAGGAACTTTCCTTTTCCCCGGCCAATCTGGCGAAGCTGATCCGGCTCACGGATGAAGGTGCAATCAACAGCAGCGTTGCCAAGGAGGTGTTTGAGCGGGTATTTGTGGAGGACATCGACCCTGACCGCTATGTGGAGGAGCAGGGATTAAAGAGCGTCAGCGACGAGGGAGCGCTCCGGGCGGTTGTGGAGCAGGTGATCGCGGACAATCCGCAGTCGGTGGCCGACTACCGCAGCGGAAAGGAAAAGGCAGTCGGATTTCTGGTCGGGCAGGCGATGAAAGCAACGAAGGGCAAAGCAAATCCGGGCATGGTCAATCAATTATTAAAGGAGCTGCTGTAGGCGGCTCCTGTTTTGCTTGTATTTGCGAGAGTTTTGTCGTATAATAGTATCTTGATATGATGATACAAGGGGCAGAAGCTGGAAATCGTTCCTGCTTGCAGGAAAAGAGAAGGGAAAAAAATCTATGTCTGATGATCAGAATCGAGAGGAATTCACGGATATTCCGTCGGGAGACGGAGATTCCCACAATGAGTACGAGGAAGTCTGTTACATGTGCCGCAGGCCGGAGAGCATTGCAGGAAAGATGATACATATTCAGCCGAGTATCTGCATTTGCAGGGAGTGCATGCAGAGAACATTCGACACGATGAATACCAACGGACTTGGGATCGGCGATCTCATGAACATGAATTTTGGTAAGCTGCCGAATATCAGCATGATTAATTTGTCGGATCTGCAGGGCGGCGTTCCACAAACCATCAAGCTAAAGAAACAAAAGCCGAAGGAGGAAAAGGACGGGAAACCGGTGCTGGACATCCGGTCCATTCCGGCCCCCCACAAGATCAAGGAGCGTCTGGATGAATATGTGGTGGGGCAGGAGCACGCCAAAAAGGTGATGTCTGTCGCAGTGTACAACCACTATAAGCGCGTCATGTCCGACACATCGGACGGAGTTGAGATCGAGAAATCCAATATGCTGATGATCGGACCGACCGGCAGCGGAAAAACCTACCTGGTGAAGATGCTGGCGAAGCTTTTGGATGTGCCGCTGGCGATCAC
>CAZNQZ010000008.1:0-3604 GCA_964575245.1 uncultured Lachnobacterium sp.
GGAGCTTGTTATAAATACAGCAAAAAATGACGACAATATAAGAGCGGTTTTAATGACGGGATCAAGGGCAAACAAAGACTGCCCGGTTGACTTCTATCAGGATTTTGATATTGTTTACTTTGTCAGGGACGTGGCGCCTTATTGGGATAACATCGACTGGATCAGGGACCGGTTCGGGATGCCCTCCGTCATACAGAAACCGGAAAGCATGCAGCTGATTCCGCCGGATCTTGACGGCAGCTATATGTATTTGATGATCTTTCCGGACGGAAACCGGATTGATCTGCAAATCACTGCAGATCCCTACGTTGACGACGGGGAGCCTGCGATCGTGCTGTTAGACAAGGACGGCTGCCTTCCCCGGATAGAAGTGAAAGAAGAATTCTGGTATGTTAGAAGACCGGACCAGAAAATATTTTCGGATTGCTGCAGTGAATTTCATTGGTGCCTGAATAATGTCGCAAAGGGTATCGCCAGGGAGGAGCTTTCTTATGCCATGGAACAGCTGAATCATTATGTGCGCGACATGCTGATCCTTATGCTGGGATGGCGGGTTGGGGTACAGCATAATTTTTCTGTTTCCGTCGGCAAAAAAGGAAAATATTTTAAAAAGCTGCTGCCTGCCCCTTACTATGAGAGATTTGCGAAAACCTATCCGGATGCGGACTACGGGCATATATGGGATGCCGCCTTTGAAATGCTATATTTGTTTGGCGAAACGGCAAGGGAGGTGGCGGAGCAATTGGGCTTCACATATGACGAGGGGCAGGAAAAGGGGATAGAGACATATATGAAGCAGGTCAGAAACGGGGAATTGCAGTATCACTGACGCGGAGGGCTCGGCGATGTTAAGAGAGAAGTATATATTTCGGACAATCCGGCAGGACGAGGCGGAACAGGCGGCTGTCATCGAACAGATATGTTTTCCGCCGAATGAGGCGTGTTCCAGACAGATGATGCTTGCCCGCATTGCCACGGTACCGGAGCAGTTTCTCGTGGCGGAGGACAAAGAGACGGGAAAAATAGCCGGATTTTTAACCGGGATTGCTACGAATGAGGATTCCTTTCGGGATGAATTTTTTTCAAACGCAAATCTGCATGACAGTGCTGGGAGCAATCTTATGATTTTAGGGCTGAATGTGCTGCCGGAATACCGCGGACAGGGGCTTGCCAGAGAGCTGATGCGCGAGTATTTCTGCAGGGAATCTGAAAATGGCAGAGAGAGGATGGTTCTGACCTGTCTGCCGTCGAAGATAAAGATGTATGAAAAAATGGGATTTCGGGATGATGGGATTTCAAAATCTACTTGGGGCGGGGAACAGTGGCATGAGATGAGCTGCATGATTCGCCCGTCTGCCTCGGGGGAAAGAGGCTGAAAATAACAGTTGAACCGAATGACCCTCAGGGGTAATGGTGGGTGCAAATCACCCACCATCATGCCGGAAAACACGAAAAAAGCGGTTGTTTAAATGTAGAGAGAATAATTTTCCCCCTTATGTTTTTTATAGTCAGAGTCTAAGTAAAAATAACTGGCAGGCTCCTCTGAAATTTTTCGGAGAATCACCTTGGTCATTTCCGTGCAGTCGCTTCGCGATAAAGCCTCCGGGATTTCACAGAACAGGGCCTCGCTGTTCTCGTTCCGGTCGCTTGTGGGAACGCCGTCTATATAGTCCATTTCCAACAGCATATACCACGTCTGTCTGTCGCAGCGGATTGCGGACATGCGTCTGACCTCTGCCCGGATACCTGTCTCCTCAAGAACTTCCCGCACCGCAGCCTCCTCGGGCAGTTCGTTCTCCTGACAAAATCCGCCGGGAATCAACAGCTTTCCGTTTGCTCCGCCGTATGTGTGCCGCACAAGAAGAACCTGATTATCCCTTCTCACAATGCAGCCTACAGAAAAATGATAGTTGTCGTTCATATGTTCTCCTCCTGTCTTTTTACATGTTCAGGAAGCTGTCCAGCTCCTGAAAGCTATTTACAATCGTACCGGAATAAACTGCATGATCCCTGTTAAACAAAACCCCATGCATTCCTGTCCCCTGTGCCGCATATAGGTTCTGCACGCTGTTATCAACAAAAATACATTCCTGAGGGCTGCATTGCAGATACCCGGTAGTATAATCAAATATGCGTTTCTCGGGCTTTCGCATGCGGATTTCTCCGCTGACAATGCGCGCCTTAAAATATCTCTGAAGCCCATGCAGCTCGAATAAAAATTCACTCCATTCCCTCACATCATTGGATAGCAAAACAAAGTCGAATCGCCTGTAATTGCATTCGGCAAACTGCAGAAATCCCTGATCCAGAGTTAAAAAATTGGTCAGATAATCCCGCATGGTTTCCGCCGGGTTGGAGTATCCCAGACGGGAGAGAAAATCATCCGAGCTCAATTCCCCGTTTCCGGCTTTGGTGAATAAATTTTCCTCCCGAAAGGCTCTTGTCAGCCTGTCGTGTTCGTCTGCATCGAAATGCTCAAATGTATAGGGGATAAAATATCCCTTGCTTTCCTTTATGATTACACCGTACATATCAAGCAGGAGCAGCCGCTTTTTTTCCATAAGAAATCATTTTCCCCTTCATAAAAGTGTATCCGGCGGTGGGATTAGCCGAAAAGAACTGAGCAATTTCTATATTCCGGTCACAGTAATCCTCCGCTTCTTTGCGGGATAAACCGTGGGTCAGCAGATGGAGAATCATCTGTTCCCGCTCTTCTTCGCTGATACCGGAGGCCCAATCGTTGTAGGTGATAAAATCGTTTTTGGTTTCCTCGTAATCTTCGGACTGCACAGTGACAAACTCTACCTTGTCGTTCATCCGCACATCCACATCCACAAGCCCAAGCTTCTGCATCATATGTGCGGTTCGGATTGCGACTGCATAATCCCGTCCCTGCATTGCGAGCTCTGTTTTCCACTTTTTTTCCAGCCCCTCATGCCGACACAGCTCCTGATAGTCCATGCCGTCGATATAGAGCCCGCAGCATTCAAATTCCCGGTTTGCGTCAATACAGACAACATATCCCCCGGGTTTTGCAAAGCTGATCATTTTCTGTAAAAAAGCCGCAGGATTGTCCAGGTGCCGGAGGACGGCCTGGCATATCACAAAATCATACTGATTGTCCGCGGAGTACTCGAGGACATTTCTGCAGAGAAAGCGCGCGTTCAGTTTCTGGCGCTCGAAAAGGACTTTTCCCTTCTCAATCAGTTCTTGTGCGAAATCAACTCCTGTATAGGTGCTCCCGGCTGGCATGTGGGGGAGCAGCAAAAGGCCCAGAAACCCATAGCCGCAGCCGCAGTCTAACATGGAAACCGGTTGGTCAAGCTTCCACACCTGCGAAATGAGAAAGCGGGCATAGTCGTCGTTCCAGTAGTTTTTTCGTGTCCGTAACAGATATTCCAGCTTATGGTTCCAAAAATCCCTGGTGGATGTCTGTTCCGGGATATACGCTTCGCCGTCAAGCGGTTTTAAGCCCAGCAGCTGATCGGTTGACACCTTAAAATAGTCTGCAAGGAGCGGGAGAACCGTGATATCCGGCAGATTCATTCCTGTCTCCCACTTGCTGATGGTCTGGCGGCTCACCCCCAGCTGCTCCGCCACCGCC
>CAZNQZ010000008.1:3614-19025 GCA_964575245.1 uncultured Lachnobacterium sp.
GGGTCACTTTTGTTTTTTTGCGCAGGTCGGCAATGCGCAGGGATATGTTATTCATAGAAAAGCCTCCTGTTCAAATATCTGTCTGTTTTACAGGATTATAACAGAAACCGACGGGTTTGTGTTCTTATCAATCAGAGAATCTTTTCTCCTGCAGGGCGAAAATCAGAGTGAAAAAGTGTGATCGGATAGTCCCCATAGCCCATACAACATAGTATTCCCTCCAGCGATAGGGAATCCGTCCCTTTGGACCACCTTACCACAGGGGGGCAGGCAGTAACAATGTACTTGTGTTTTCTCAGGTACCTGTGTTACAATACAATTAACATATTGTGTATTGTGACTGTTGTCGATGGAAATCGACATCCAAAAAGGGGAGATGTATCAATGACAATCGGAATTGGATATGATCCGTACAGCAATTATACAACCTACGCGGGAGACAGGGCTGTTTCGTTTGCCCTCCGTACGGAGGATGCAGGGAAGCTGCGCCTGCCCGGTCAGGAGGAGGCTGCCAAAACACCTGCAGAGAAGCTGCGCCTGTCCGGTCAGGAGGAGGCTGCCAAAACACCTGCGGAGAAGGCGGACCCCGAGGAGCAGAAGAAGGCGGGGCGCAAATCCTCCCCTGCGGACTGCAAGACCTGCAAGACCCGCAAGTATCAGGACGGCTCGGACGAGGCGAATGTGTCCTTCAAGTCAGCGTCGCACATTTCACCCGAAGCGGCGGGGGCCGCGGTGCGCGCGCATGAGAACGAGCATGTCAATAACGCGTACAACAAGGCGGCCAAGGACAACGGCGAGGTGCTCTCCGCCACCGTGTCCATCCACACGGCAATCTGTCCGGAGTGCGGGAGGAGCTATGTCTCCGGCGGCACGACCAACACCATGATCAAATATAAGAACGAAGACAATCCCTACCAAAAGGAATTAAAGGCGGCAGATGCGACACGGCTCAGAGGCGCCCATCTGGATCTGAGCGCCTGAACCGTGAAAGAAGCTTATCCTATTTTCTCATAAAATTTTTCAGACCGGAAAGATCCAGCCCCTGTTCCTTTTTCGGACCTCTGCCGTGCCCGCCGCCTTTTTTGGCGTTTCTCGGAGTGCGGTCGCTTGTGCCCGAAGGTTTGGGGGTCTGGTTTGTGCCGGTTTTCATGGAGAGCTGGATGCGCTCTTTTTTTATGTCTACGGAGAGCACCTTCACCTCTACAATGTCCCCCACGCTCACGGCCTCAAGCGGGTGCTTGATAAAGTGGTCACAGATCTCGGAGATGTGCACCAGACCGTCCTGATGGACGCCGATGTCCACAAAAGCGCCGAAGTCGATGACATTTCTCACTGTTCCCTTCAGAATCATTCCGGGCGTCAGATCTTTTAACTCCAGCACATCGCTGCGCAGGATTGGCTTTGGCATGTCCTCTCTGGGATCTCTGGCCGGCTTTTCCAGCTCCTTCACGATGTCCTGAAGGGTCAGCTCACCCACCCCCAGCTCCTCCGCCAGTTTCCCGTAGTCGCTGATTTTTTTGGAGATGCCGACAACCTTGCGGCTTGCCACATCCTCCAGCGTGTAGCCCAGCCTTGCGAGGAGCGCTTCGGTCGCCTTGTAGGACTCCGGGTGCACCCCGGTGGCGTCCAGCGGGTTTTTGCCGTCCTGGATGCGCATGAAGCCCGCGCTCTGCTCAAAGGCCTTGGGGCCGAGCTTGGCGACCTTTAAGAGCTGGGAGCGGGAGGTGAACTTGCCGTTCTCCTCGCGATATACCACAATGTTTTTCGCGATCGGTTTGCTGATGCCGGAAATGTATTCCAGAAGGGAGGCGGATGCCGTGTTGAGGTCAACGCCCACGCGGTTCACGCAGTCCTCCACCACGCCGCCTAAGGCGTCGCTCAGCTTTTTCTGGTTCATGTCGTGCTGGTACTGGCCGACACCGATGGATTTCGGGTCGATTTTCACCAGCTCCGCCAGTGGGTCCTGCAGGCGTCGGGCCATGGAGGCCGCGCTTCTCTGTCCCACGTCGAAATTCGGGAATTCCTCCGTCGCCAGCTTGCTGGCGGAGTACACCGAGGCCCCCGCCTCGTTGACGATCACATACTGCACCGGAACAGGGATCTCCTTCAGGAGATCCACAATGATCTGCTCGGACTCCCGGGAGGCGGTTCCGTTGCCCAGGGAGATCAGGGTGATGTGATACTTGGCGATCAGCTTTTTGACGACGGCCTTGGACTCCTCCACCTTATTCTGAGGGGCTGTGGGGTAGATGACTGTGGTGTCCAGTACCTTTCCCGTCGCGTCAACCACTGCCAGCTTGCAGCCGGTGCGGAAGGCGGGGTCCCAGCCCAGCACCACCTGCCCTGCGATGGGGGGCTGCATGAGGAGCTGCTGCAGATTTTTGCCGAACACCTTGATAGCTCCGTCCTCCGCCTTCTCTGTCAGATCGTTGCGGATCTCGCGCTCGATTGCCGGGGCAATCAGGCGCTCATAGGCGTCCGCGATGGTCTCCCGGAGCACGGCGGCAGTCTCGGCCTCCGGCGCGGTGATCAACTGTTTTTCCAGATAGCGCAGGATGTCCTCCTCCGGAGCGTTCAGCTTGACGGTGAGGAGCTTTTCCTTTTCGCCGCGGTTGACCGCCAGCGTGCGGTGGCCTGCCATTTTGGACAGCGCTTCATCAAAGTCATAGTACATCTCATAGACGGACTCCGCCTCGGGGTCCTTTGCCGTGGAGAGAATGCGCCCGTTCTTCATGGTCATCTCGCGGATACGGGTGCGGTAATCTGCGGTGTCGGAGATAAATTCCGCGAGGATGTCCCTGGCCCCGGCGAGAGCGTCCTCCGCAGAAGCGACCTCCTTTTCGGGGTCGATAAACTTCGCGGCCTCCTCCATGAGCGGCGTGGTGAGGGCCTGCTGCAGGATGAGATTTGCCAGCGGCTCCAGCCCCTTCTCCTTGGCGATGGTCGCGCGGGTGCGGCGTTTGGGCCGGTAGGGCCGGTAAATGTCCTCCAGAGCCACCTGTGTCTGTGCGGCGAGAATCTGTGCTCTCAGCTCATCGGTGAGCTTGCCCTGTTCCTCGATGGACGCAAGAACTGTTTCCTTGCGCTCCTCGAGATTGCGCAGGTAGGCCAGGCGCTCGAAAAGCTCCCGGAGTACCTCGTCGTTTAAGGCTCCGGTGGCCTCCTTGCGGTATCTCGCGATAAAGGGAATGGTACAGCCCTCGTCGATCAGCCCGACGGCGGCGTCCACCTGCCCCTTTTTCACTCCGAGTTCTTCCGCGATCTGTGCATTGATATCCATAGCAAAATATCCTTTCTCTGTAAAAATGTCCTTCCACTATTATAGCGTAAGTGATAAAATAAAATCAATCTATTTTGGAGGGTGAAAATATGTACGGCGATTATTACAACCAATACGGGAAGCCCATGCAAGGCCGACGCTCCCGACCGATGGAATACGCATCCCTGATTCTTGGCATCGTGGCGCTTGTGTGCTGTACCTGCCTGTATCTTTCACTGCCCTGTGGGGCGATTGCGATTATTCTGGCGACGCTTTCCCGCGGAGGTGGGATGTCCTACGGACCCAAAGCGCAGGCAGGCCTGATCCTCGGTATTTTTGCCCTGTCATTCACCATTCTGCTCTACGGGGTCAGCTTTGCGGCTCTTCTTTACCAGTACGGCAGCGTCGAGGGAATCCTTGACGCGTATTCCAGGTGGTCGGAGATGGATTATAATCAGCTTTTGCAGGAGCTGTACCCGTCTGCTAATCCATGAGCGCGACACCGCCGATGAGCAGAATCAGATTTTTGATCACCCAGTTGACGAGGACGATGGCCAGCGCAATCCAGAGGTATATGTCGCGGTAGTGCATTCCGATCCGCAGCCTTCCCCGCGAAAGGCGCTCGACAGTCTGGGAGAATAAAAACCACCCGCCAAACACAGCGGTGTAGAGGACGATCGGATGGTAGTAAAACGACTGCAGCGGATGACCGCGCAGGAGAGCGGATACCGCTCTTGTCCCGCCGCAGCCGGGGCAGTACAGTCCTGTGATATTGTGCATGATACAGGGAGGAAGCCCGCCAAGGCGTTTGAGAGCTCCCAGACGGACGGCGAGGAGGATGCCTGCAGTCAGGGCGAAGACCACCCATCCGGCGATATAAAAGCATTTGTCTAAAAACGGGTCTGTTTTCATGGCATTTCCTTTTCCTGTGTATGATAGCTCTGATTATAAGATGAAATGTCCCTGTTGTCAAAGCCAAACCTGATAATCGGCTCTTTTCTTTTTTCGACAGGAATGATATAATGTTTTTATTCACGGTAAAGGGGGAACTGACCATGACAGTTGCGTTTGATATCAAGCCACAGGCGAAGGATCTGTACCGGTTCAATATGCGCAAGACCTACACCGGGCTGTATGGGTGGATTTCTATCATTCTGGCTGTGCTCTGCTTTGTCATGGCGGCTGTGACGGTCGGACAGACGGAGGCGATATACACTCTGCTGTATCTGGTTTGCGGAGTGCTGTTTCTCTTTTATCTTCCGTTCGCGCTCTGGAAGAGCGCAAAACGCATCATCAAGACCAATGAAATTCTCTGCGGAACCGTGCACTACGAGCTCTCGGAGGAGGGAATCTGTCTGACACAGGGCGAGGAGACCGGGAAGCTGGAGTGGAATGAGGTGTACAAGCTGGTATCCGACACGAAGCTGGTGCTTATTTTCGTGAACCGCCAGAATGCCTACATCATCCCGCGGGAGCAGCTTGGAGATAACTACGGGCCGTTAAAGGAGCTTGCATCAAAGCAGCTTGAGAGCTACCGGGTCAAATTCCGGGATTAGGGAGGGCGGTATGGAACGGGTGATCGAGGCGTTTACCCCAGAGGACACGCGTGAGCTTGGGCGGCAGATGGGGCGTGAGGCCCGGCCGGGCGAGCTGTATGCACTGACTGGTGAGCTGGGTGTGGGGAAGACGGTCCTGACGCAGGGCATTGCGGAGGGGCTTGGGATTACTGAGCCGGTTTGCAGCCCGACCTTTACGATTGTACAGGTATATGAGGAGGGGCGCATTCCCTTCTATCACTTCGACGTGTACAGGATCGCGGACATCGGGGAGATGGACGAGATCGGTTATGAAGAATATTTTTACGGGAACGGGCTGACGATGGTGGAGTGGGCGGATTTGATTGCGGAGCTGCTCCCGGAGCATTACCGTCAGATTGTGATAGAGAAGGATTTAGAGAAAGGGTTTGACTACCGGCGGATCACGGTCCGGGAGCGGTAGTGGTAGTGAATATGAAAATTCTTGCACTGGAGAGCTCCGGTCTCGTCGCGTCTGTGGCAGTGGCGGAGAACGGCTGCGTGCTCGGCGAGTACACGGTGAACTACAAGAAAACGCACTCCCAGACACTTCTTCCGATGCTGGACGAGGTGGTGCGGATGCTGGAGCTGGATTTAGATACCATCGACGCGATCGCGGTGTCCTCCGGGCCGGGTTCCTTTACGGGATTGCGCATCGGCTCCGCCACCGCCAAGGGGCTGGGGCTTGCGCTGGAAAAGCCGATTGTTTCCGTGCCGACAGTGGACGCGCTGGCGTATAACCTGTGGGGGACGGCGGATCAGGTCTGTCCGCTCATGGATGCGAGGAGGCAGCAGGCGTACACCGGGCTCTACAGTTTTTGTGACGGGCAGATGCAGACCATTCTGGCCCAGTGTGCGATTGGGATTGAGGAGCTGATTGAGCATGTCAACAAGAGCGGGCGCGCGACCGTTTTTCTCGGGGACGGAGTTCCCGTATTTGAAAGCTATATTGAGGGGCATGCAACGGTTCCCTGCCGCTTTGCCCCGGCACACTGTAACAGGCAGCGGGCGGCGTCCGTGGCGGCGCTCGGAGAGGTTTTGTTCGCAGAGGGGCATGCGGAGACGGCGGCGGAGCATAAGCCGGAGTATCTCCGCCCGTCTCAGGCGGAGCGCGAGAGACAGGAGAGGGCGCGCAATTTTCAGGTAGGTGAGACCGTATGACAATCCGTGAAATGACGCCTGTGGATGTGGAGCAGACAGCGCAGATCGAACGGGCGGTTTTCTCGCAGCCGTGGAGTGAAAGGAGCTTTGCGGACGCCGCGGCGGATGCCAACGCCGTGTTTTTGGTCGCAGAGGAGCATGTGGTCAATTCCTGTGGGGACGAAGCGGATATTGTTTTGGGCTATATCGGGATGTATCTCTCGCCGCCGGAGGGTGAGATCACGAATGTCGCGGTGGCGGAATGTTTTCGCGGCAGAGGCGTCGGAAGCGCCCTGCTGGCCGCTATGCAGGAGCAGGCTATACGGCGGGGGATTGACCGGATTTTTCTGGAGGTTCGCTGCAGCAATGGGTCGGCGATCCGTCTGTACGAGAGAGCAGGATTTGAGGAGGTCGGCGTGCGCCGGGGCTTCTACGACCTGCCAAGGGAAGACGCGAGACTAATGAGGTGGGATAGGACGTAAGTTTATGCTGGATGTATGTTTATTGGGAACTGCAGGGATGATGCCGCTGCCTTACCGCTGGCTGACCTCCCTCATGCTCCGTTTCAATGGGAGCAGTCTTATGATTGACTGCGGAGAGGGCACGCAGATCGCCGTCAAGGAGGCGGGACTCGGCTTTAAGCCGATTGATATTCTCTGTGTGACACATTTTCATGCGGACCATATCAGCGGTCTGCCTGGGCTTCTTTTAACCATGGGCAACGCGGAGCGGACGGAGCCGCTGACGATCATCGGGCCGCCGGGGCTTACGCGCGTGGTGTCGGCGCTTAGGGTTATTGCGCCGGAGCTGCCGTTTCCCATCGAGTGTCTGGAGCTGGAGGAGCCGGATGTGTATCTGGAGAAAAACGGTTATCACATTCACGCGTTTCGGGTGAGGCACAATGTGACCTGTTATGGATACTCCATAGAGATCCCCCGGAGCGGCCGCTTTGATGTGGAGCGGGCAAAGGCTCTGGGAGTGCCGCTTAAGCTGTGGAACCGTCTGCAGAAGGGGGAGACGGTGGAGCAGGACGGAGCGGTCTACACGCCGGATATGGTGCTGGGACCGGGGCGTAAGGGCTTAAAGGTCACTTACTGCACGGACAGCCGTCCGACGGACGCCATTGTGCAGGCGGCGCGCGGCGCGGATCTGTTTATCTGCGAGGGCATGTACGCGGAGAAGGACAAGCTCGCCAAGGCAAAGCAGTACAGGCACATGACCTTTTATGAGGCGGCGGAGCTGGCAAAGCGCGCGGAGGTATCGGAGCTGTGGCTGACGCATTTCTCCCCGTCGCTGATGCGAGCGGAGGATTATCTGCCTGCGGTGCGCAAGATATTTGCCAATGCGCATCTCGGCAGGGACGGCAAGAGTGTGGAGCTGATGTTTGAAGAAGATTGAGAGGTGATGCTTATGAAAAAGGTCGGAATTATCATTGGGGCGGTTGCCTGCATTGCTCTGGTCTGCGGGGGTTTTTGGTTCATGAAAAACCGTCTGGGAAGCCAAAAGGAGGACGAGCTGACGGAGGTTCAGAAGATAACCACGCGGAACCTGGTGCAGGATTATCCGCCCACGGCCCGCGAGGTGATACGTTTCTATAACCGCATTGTCACTGCCTACTACGGTGAGAAGCACTCGGATCAGGAACTGGAGAAGCTGGCGGATCAGATGCTGCTGCTCTTTGACGCGGATCTTCTGGCGAACAACCCGAGGGAGGACTATCTCAAGAGGGTTAAGGCCGAGGTGTCAAACTATCAGTCGCGCAAGCGGTCAATTGTCAACAGCAGTGTCTGCGACAGCCGTGATGTTGTCTTTTTGACGGATAAGGATAACGGAGACGAAATTGCCTATGTGAACTCCTCCTACTTTATGAAGGAGAACACAAAATACGACAGAACCTATCAGGAGTATGTGCTCCGCAAGGATGGAGACGGGCACTGGAAAATCCTTACATACTATAAGGTTTCCGGAAAGACGCTGGAGGACGGCGGGGATGAGTGAAATCCGCATACTTGCGATCGAGAGCTCCTGTGACGAGACAGCTGCCGCGGTGGTGGTGAACGGGAGGGACGTGCGCTCCAATGTGATCTCCTCCCAGATTGACCTGCACACGCTCTACGGCGGCGTCGTGCCGGAGCTCGCGTCGCGCAAGCATATTGAGAGAATCAATCAGGTGATCGGGCAGGCGCTGGCGGATGCCGGGATGACGCTGGCTGATATGGATGCGGTTGCGGTCACTTACGGGCCCGGCCTTGTGGGGGCTCTTCTCGTGGGGGTGGCGGAGGCGAAGGCGATCAGCTACGCCCGGAGGCTGCCTCTGGTCGGGGTGCACCATATCGAGGGGCATATCAGTGCCAATTATATTGAAAACCGGGATTTGGAGCCGCCTTTCTTGTGTCTGGTAGTCTCCGGAGGCCACACGCATCTGGTCAGGGTGGTGGACTATGGCAGATATGAGGTCATCGGGCGCACGCGGGACGATGCGGCTGGCGAGGCGTTTGACAAGGTGGCGCGCGCCATCGGGCTGGGGTATCCGGGAGGACCGAAGATTGAGCGCGCGTCCCGGGAGGGCGACCCGCAGGCAATCGACTTTCCGAGGGCGAAGGTGGGGGATGATGTGTATGATTTCAGCTTCAGCGGCCTGAAATCGGCAGTCCTCAACTATCTGAACGGATGCAGCATGAAGGGGATTGCCGTCTGTCAGGCGGATGTGGCGGCATCCTTCCAGAAGGCGGTGACGGATGTGCTGACAGAGCACGCAGAGCGGGCGATCGAGGAGTTTGGCGAGGAGCGCTTTGCCATCGCGGGCGGGGTGGCGTCCAACGGCGTGATCCGGCAGGCGATGCAGGAGATGTGCGACAGACGCGGCGTGAAATTTTACCGCCCCTCCCCGGTTCTGTGCACGGACAACGCGGCGATGATTGGGACGGCGGCTTACTATGACTTTATTGCGGGAAAGCGCGCCGGGCTGGATCTCAATGCGGTTCCGGCGTTGAAACTGGGAGAGATGTGAGTGCGATGAGCGGGAAGTTTACGGCGGTCGTTCTGGCCGCGGGCAGCGGAACACGGATGTGCAGTGAGGTGCCCAAACAGTATATGGAACTGGACGGCAGGCCGGTGATTTATTACAGTTTACGGGCATTTGAGGAGAGCAAAGTGGATGACGTCGTGCTGGTTGCCGGGGAGGATCGCATCGCATACTGCAGGGAGCAGATTGTAGAGCGCTTTGGCTTTTCCAAAGTGTCGGCGGTTGTGCCGGGCGGAGGCGAGCGCTGGAGCTCGGTGTATCAGGGGCTTCTGGCGTGCGCTGACAGTGATTATGTGCTGATTCACGACGGTGCAAGACCTCTTATAGAGGTGGAGGACATTCACCGCTCCATGGAGTGCGTCCGCAGCAAAAAGGCGTGTGTTCTGGCAGTGCCCGTAAAGGATACGATAAGGATTGCGGATGATGGCGGTTATGCGCGCTGTGCGCCGGATCGGGATACCCTCTGGGCGATGCAGACACCGCAGAGCTTTTCCTATGAGCTGTTAATGGAGGCCTACCGTGTGTTTTTGGCCGGACATAAGGCGGGGGAAATGCCCGCGGTTACTGACGACGCAGGGATTGTGGAGCGCGCGCTCGGAGGGCGGATATTCCTTCTTCCGGGAAACTGCCGTAACATAAAGCTCACGACGCCCGAGGATTTGGTGATGGCGGAGCTGTTGTTGAGAAATGCGCGGCATTGACAAAATGGGGTTCATTATATACAATTGATTCAGATACTTGTGTATGCGGATCAAAAGGAGGAAAAGAGCATGATTTGTCCGAAATGTGGGAGCGAGGCGCCGGATGGAGGTTCCTTTTGCATGAAGTGCGGTGCAGCACTGAATGCGAGCGGAGCACAGGAGAATCCGAACGCACAGCAGGGGAATCCGAATGTGCAGCAGGGGATGCCGAATATGCAGCAGGGAAATCCGAATGTACAGCAGGGGATGCCGAATATGCAGCAGGGGATGCCCTATGGCGGTACTTATGGGGCGCCCCAGCAGGTTTATGTGGACCCCAAAGATCACACGAGAGAGTTTGATGGAAAGGATATCAGTGAGAACAAGGTGATCGCGATGGCGCCGTACCTTCTGGGTGTGCTCGGCATTATCATTGCGCTGCTGGCATCCAGGGAATCGCCTTACGTGGCGTTCCATGTGCGTCAGGCCCTCAAACTCACCGTCTGCAGCGTTCTGGTCGGAATCTGCTCGGTGGTGCTGTTTTTCACTCTGATTGTCCCTATTGCGGGAGCCATCTGTGGGATCATTATTCTGGTGCTCCGCATTATTTGCTTCTTCCAGATCGCTATGGGGAAGGCGAAGGAGGCACCGATTGTCAGTAGTTTTGGATTTTTAAAGTAAGAAACAGAGCGGAAGGGACGCTTCTCAGTAAGAAGCGTCCCTTTTTCAGTTATAAAATATCTATGTATTCGCCGTTGAGTGCCTTATTCATACTTCTCACAGCACAGAACTTTCCGCACATGGAGCAGCTATCCTCATGCTCCGGAGTCCTGTCGTCACGGATGCTCTTTGCTGTTTGTGGGTCAATAGAGCATTCCCACTGCTTTTCCCAATCAAAGGTTCTTCTTGCATCCGCCATGGCATCGTCAAGATCTCTTGCATGCGGGATCTTTTTTGCTATATCTGCCGCATGAGCTGCAATTTTGGAGGCGATGATCCCCTGCTTTACATCGTCTACATTCGGGAGTGCCAGATGCTCTGCAGGTGTTACATAGCAAAGGAATGCGGCGCCGGAAGCGGCGGCGATCGCTCCGCCGATCGCAGAGGTGATATGGTCATATCCGGGAGCAATATCGGTAACAATGGGACCGAGCACATAGAATGGCGCCCCCATACAGATCGACTGCTGCAGCTTCATATTGGCTTCGATCTGGTCCATCGGCATGTGGCCGGGACCTTCTACCATAACCTGAACATCCTTTTCCCATGCACGCTTGGTCAGCTCACCGAGACGAACAAGCTCTTCAATTTGGCATACATCGCTGCCGTCTGCAAGACAACCGGGCCGGCAGGCATCACCCAAAGAAATCGTGACATCATACTCACGGCAGATGTCAAGTATTTCATCAAAGTATTCGTAAAATGGATTTTCTTCGCCGGTCATGCTCATCCACGCAAAAACGAGAGATCCCCCGCGTGAAACAATATTCATTTTTCTCTTATGCATCTTGATCTGCTCGATGGTTTTACGGGTAATACCGCAGTGGAGCGTTACAAAATCCACCCCGTCCTCTGCGTGAAGGCGGATGACGTCAATAAAATCCCTGGCAGTGAGCGTTGCGAGGTCTCTCTGATAGTGAATGACACTGTCATAAACGGGAACCGTTCCGATCATAGCAGGACATTCGGCGGTGAGTTTTCTGCGAAAAGGCTGTGTATCTCCGTGAGAAGAGAGATCCATAATGGCTTCTGCGCCCATATCCACCGCGGCCATTACCTTCTGCATTTCAAGGTCGTAATCCTTGCAATCTCTTGAGACGCCGAGATTGACATTGATTTTGGTGCGAAGCATCGAGCCGACACCATTGGGGTCAATGCATGTGTGGAGCTTGTTGGCACAGATGGCAATCTGTCCCTTTGCAACAAGGTCTCTGATTTCCTCCACAGTTCTGTATTCTTTTTCGGCAACCGCCTTCATTTCGGGGGTAATGATGCCTTGTCTGGCAGCATTCATCTGTGTTGTATAGTTTCTCATAATTTTTGTTTCCTTTCAAAGCTTCTTTTATATGGTTTTTATTCGTTCTTTCAGCTCAGCCGCCGCCTGTTTCGGGCTGTCCGATTTCATAATGGCAGAAACTACGCAGATCCCGGCAATGGGGATTCCTGTAAGAATATCCAAATTATCCCTGTTCAGTCCGCCGATGGCATTGACAGGGATGGGAACGGCCTGGCAAATATCTCTCAGAGTATGGACAGATGTAAGTACGGTTTTCACTTTTGTTGTAGTGGGATAGATTGCACCCACGCCGAGATAATCGGCCCCCTGGCTGTAGGCCTCCTTCGCCCGTTGAACCGTTTTCGCCGTGGCACCCACAATTTTTTGACTGCCCATCAGTTTGCGGGCCAAGGCAACGGGCATATCGCGCGTCCCCACATGAACACCCTCGGCATCAATGGCAAGCGCCACATCCACACGGTCGTCTATAATCAGCGGTACATTGTAACGTCTGGCAATAGCGTGGACTTTTTCTGCAAGGACAAGATATTCACAGGTGTCCTTTTCCTTTTCGCGAAGCTGAAGGAGTGTTACGCCGCCTGTTAATGCCTGTTCTACGCGATATAGAAAATCCTCTTCGGAGAAGCCTGTGCTGTCGGTTATAAAATATAAACTCGGATCAAAGGGTCTCATTCTTTCCTCCTCATACATACAGATAATCATTCAAAACCGGCTGCAGGCCTTCATCGGCAATGTCACTGTACATTTTATCAAGACTGCGGTTATCATTGATCTCAAACTGCTCGTCACCCTGCAGCTCATCCGACTCTTTTCCGCTATACTTGCTTTCGTGGTCGCCGATACCTGTGGAAACACCCGCCGATACCTTGGTTGCTGCGATCTTTACAATACCGTTGCGGAATTCGGCGCTTTCACGGGAGGAAACCGTGATGCCGACAAACGGAAGAAATATGCGGTAGGCACAGATGATTTGACAGAGCTGTTTTTCGTGGACATCCAGTGGATTAATTTTGTTATTGTTAATGATCGGCCGGAGTCTCGGACAGGACAAAGACATCTCGGCATGGGGATACTTTCTCTGCAGATAGTAAACATGCAAGGCGCTTGCCAGAGAATCTTTACGGAAATCAGACAGTCCGAGCAGCGCCGAAAAAGCTACCCCCCGCATACCTCCCCGAAGGGCCCGCTCCTGTGCATCAAATCGGTAAGGCCACACTCGTTTGTGGCCAAGTAAATGCAGAGACTCGTATTTTTCGGTATCATAGGTTTCCTGAAAAACCGTCACATAGTCGGCGCCGCATTCGTGGAGATACTTGTAGTCCTCCGTATTGACAGGGTAAATCTCAAGTCCAACCATACGGAAATACTTTTTTGCCAGCTTACAGGCTTCACCGATATAGTTCACATCGCTCTGAGTATGGCTTTCGCCCGTCAGGATAAGGATTTCCTCCATGCCGCTGTCGGCTATAACCCGCATTTCTTTTTCAATCTGCTCCATGCTGAGTTTCATGCGGCTGATATGGTTATAGCAGTTAAATCCACAGTAAACACAGTAATTCTCGCAATAGTTAGCTATGTACAGCGGGGTAAACAGATAAACGGTATTGCCGAAATGTTTGCTTGTTTCAAGCCTTGCCCTCTCGGCCATCTGTTCCAGCAGCGGTTCTGCCGCAGGGGAAAGAAGCGCCTTAAAATCTTCTATTGTGCAGGTTTCATGTTCTAAAGCTGACCTGACATCGGCTGCGGTATATTTGGAATAATCGTAGGAATTCACCTGTTCCATAACATTTGCGCGCACATTCGATTCGATGATCTCCATCCCCGGCAAATATTCCATATGGTTTATGCGACAGGTTGGGTCGGTTTCAAGGCGGTGCTTCCTGGCAAGTGCTTCGGGAGATAAGTGCTCCGAATTAATTAAAAATTGATTTTCCATACGGACACCCCCTAATCACGCAGGAAACCCGTAAGCGGATCAGAAGCTGAAGCGCCGCGGGTCAGCACCCGGCCAATACCGGCAAGATATGCCTTGCGGCCTGCTTCAATTGCATTCCGGAAAGCGGACGCCATCATGGGAAGGTCACCCGCAGTCGCAAGCGCGGTATTCGCCATAATAGCGGCGGCACCCATTTCCATCGCTTCGCAGGCCTGCGAAGGTCTGCCGATACCAGCATCTACAATAATGGGCAGATCGATCTCATCAATGAGAATCTGAATAAAATCTTTTGTAGAAAGCCCTTTATTTGAGCCGATCGGAGAAGCCAATGGCATGATGCTTACTGCACCGGCGTTTACAAGATCACGGGCAGCATTCAGATCGGGATACATATAGGGCATGACGGCAAATCCCTCTTTTGCAAGAATCTCCGTTGCCTTTACCGTTTCCGGATTGTCCGGAAGCAGATACTTGGAATCTCGCATAATTTCTATTTTTACGAAATTGCCGCAGCCAAGTTCGCGGGCAAGTCTTGCAATACGAACTGCTTCTTCTGCATTTCTGGCCCCGCTTGTATTGGGAAGCAAGGTAATCCCTTCGGGGATATAGTCAAGAATGCTTTCCTCCTCCTTTGTGTTGGTACGGCGGACGGCAAGTGTAATGATCTCCGCTCCTGCGTCCTTTATCGCCGCCTCGATAAGCTTCATTGAATACTTACCGGAGCCGAGAATAAAGCGGGAGGTAAATTCGTGTCCGCCGATGATAAGTTTGTCATTGTTCATATGATTTCCCTTCTTTGCTTTAAGTTTCTAATTTATTTGCTAAAATGCGAAGAACCGCATGCGCCTGATGCGCTGCACACAGCATCACACGTGAGGCCACAAGGCTCCCCTCATTTGCAACATCACTGACTTCATCCCCGCACAGATAAAAGCGGTCCGTTATCCTTCGTGTCTTAATACTGTTGGCACTGCCCAACCCTGCCATACCGGAGGCTGCAACAAGGTATTTATCCGGCATGGTTTCAAGTACGGTGTTTGTCAGCAGTGCCTTGCACTCAGCGTGATCAAATGCCTCACATATAATGTCAGCGTCCCTGAGCAGCTCCGCTGTATTATCCTCTTTCATACAAACCGTATGTGCTTCAAGCTCAACATACGGCGTGATCTCTTTCAGATTGGCGGCCAGTGCCTCTGACTTAAATTCTCCGATCTGAGACGCCTTGTACTGTTGGCGGTGAAGGTTGGTAATATCTACATGGTCAAAATCAATGAGGATTAGTTTCCCGATCCCTGCTCTTGCAAGAGATATGGCAATATTGGAACCAAGGCCCCCCAGTCCGCAGACCGCAACAGTCGCAGACGAAAATATTTTCTGGAGGCCTGCACCGTGGCGTTCAGCCAAAGCCTTGTACCATTCTTCTTCTGTAGGTATCAGTTTAACCACCTCCCACAAAGCTGACGATCTCGATATTGTCGCCGTCCTGCAGGATTGTATTATCATATTGCGCTTTTGGAATGATATTCCCATTGCACTCGACCGCAATCCGTTTCGGGTCATAGCTTTCACTTGCAAGAATTTCCGAAAGCGTCCTGCCTGCGACAGGTAGCTCTTTGCCGTTGATTTTCACCATATAAAACCTCCAGATAAAAATAAATTAAGGGGGCTTCCTATTTGGCAGCCCCCTAACAAACTTTGTTATTCCTGATATCCTGGTATCAGGCTTCCCTACGTTGGCATTATCCAAATCAGGTTATCGGTCGAAGGTCTCACCTTCCTC
>CAZNQZ010000009.1:0-7577 GCA_964575245.1 uncultured Lachnobacterium sp.
CTTGTCGGCGTTTTCGACAATGGCATCCAAAAGTGGCTGGCAGCTGTCCTCAAACTCATTTCCCCAGCCGCCGATGATCACTTCCTCCAGATCTGGGAATTCCGGGTCGGACAGGATTTCCTCAGCCAGGCTCGCCACGTTTTTTCCATTTTCGGTGTCCTCATAGTCATACGAATATGTTTTGCTCTTTCCCATTTTCAATCCCTTCTTTACTCATGAAATCAGTTATAATGATGTTTTGGACCGCGATGCCGTAACGGAACGGCTGTTTTCATTATAAAGTGCAGCAGAAAAATTTTCAACAAAATTTTGTGGCAGGAAGGCTCTTATCAATCCGGGCGTATTGTGTTATGATCGAATGGAGAAAAAACGTTACAGGGATGGAGGAGAAATGCTATGACGGACAAAAGCCGCAGTATTATTGCGCGGTGTATGGCGGGCCTGGGGATTGCGGTGGTTACTCTGGCCTTCGGGCGTCTGCTGTTTCAGTTAAAGCCAGACCATGGGGAGGAGCCGGATTCCGGATATGTTGAGGCAAGGACAGAGCCGGAGACCGAATCCCCGGAGCCGGAGAGCATCGCGGAAACGGGCGGCACGGATATTGCCCTCAGGCCCCCGGAGACCGAATCCCCGGGGACAGAAACCGGGACGGAGCCGGAGAGCGCCGCAGATATGGCTGGGACGGAGCAGGAGACGGAGTCGGAGAGTGCCGCGGACACGGCTGGGACGGAACATAAGGGCGGGCATTTGATCGCCATTGACGCGGGTCATCAGGCGAGGGCGAACCGTGAAAAGGAGCCGGTGGGGCCGGGGGCGAGTGAGAAGAAGGCGAAGGTATCCGGCGGAACCAGAGGCGTCTCTACGGGTCTGTACGAATACGAGCTGACGCTTGCCGTGTCGGAAAAGCTGCGGGATGAGCTCGAGGCGCGGGGTTATGAGGTTTATATGGTGCGCGAGACACATGATGTGAATATCAGTAATGCCGAGCGCGCGCTGGCGGCATACGAATCCGGCGCGGATATTTTTGTGCGGATTCACGCCAACGGCTCGGAAAACAGCAGCAAGGACGGAGCGCTGACGATCTGCCCCACGGCGGATAATCCCTATGTCGCGGAATTGTACAGTGACAGTAAGGCATTGGCCACAGAGATTCTGGACGGCATGGCGGCGAGTGCAGGCTGCAGGAGGCGGGATGTCTGGGAGACGGACACCATGAGCGGCATCAACTGGAGCAAAATCCCGGTGACGATCGTGGAGATGGGCTATATGACCAATCCGGCTGAGGACGAGAAGCTTGCGACGGATGATTATCAGATGAGTATTGTGCGGGGAATCGCAGATGGGATTGAGGCGTATTACGGAGAACGGTAGATGCTGACATACAATATAGACCTGCGGGGGGAAGAGTCCCGCTATTACTACATTTACAAGAGGATACGAAGGGATATTCAGGAGGGAGTTCTGAAAAAGGGTGAGCGTCTGCCCTCCAAGCGGGCGCTGGCGGAGCATCTGGGCGTGAGCCTGATCACCGTGGAGAGCGCCTATCAGATGCTCAGGGAGGAGGGCTATGTGGAGGCGCGGGAGCGGAGCGGCTATTATGTCTGTGAAATTCGCGCCCTTTCCGGCGGAAGGGAGCGCGGGGAACGGCTCCGTCTGCTCCCGGAGGAGCACATGAGGGAAGGGCAGCAGGCGGATGCGGCGCCGGAAAATTTCCCGTACTCGCTGTATTTTAAGACGGTGCGCTCGGTGATCACGGACTATGGGAAAGAGCTCATGCGCCGCTCTCCCAACGAGGGCTGCGCGATTCTGCGCAACAGCATCGCCGAGTATCTGCTGCGCTACCGGGGCGTGTTTGCGCAGCCGGAGCAGATCGTTGTAGGCTCCGGAGCGGAGCATCTGTACGGGACGGTGGTGCGGGTGCTGGGACAAGATAAGGTCTACGGCATCGAGGAGCCTTCTTACAGTCAGATCCGCAAGGTATATGAGGGGACGGGTGCAGTCTGCGAAGCGCTGGAGATGGGGGCGGACGGCATTAAGACGGAGCGGCTCGCCGAATGCCGCGCGCAGGTGCTGCACGTGACGCCGTTTCACAGCTACCCCTCCGGCGTGACAGCGACGATCGGCAAGCGGTATGAGTATCTGGAATGGGCAAGGCAAAATCACAGCTATATTGTGGAGGATGACTTTGACAGTGAGTTTTTTATGCCGGGCAAGCCGATCGAGACGCTGTTCATGCTGGATGACAGCAGCTCGGTCATCTACATCAATACGTTTTCCAAAAGCCTGTCGCCATCGATCCGCATGGGCTATATGATATTGCCCGAGCCCCTTCTTGAACGCTACCGGGAGGCCTGCGGCGGCTTTTCCTGCACGGTCCCCGTGCTGGAGCAGTACGCGCTGGCGGAGTTTATCAACCGGGGATATTTTGAACAGCATTTAAGCCGGGTCAGGAGAATGCGCGGGCAGAATTTTACTACTATTTGAGGCGGCCGGTGAATATACATAGGTAGGAAAAGCGAAAACGCACTTGTATTTGCTCCGGCAATCAGTCTATAATAGGAGCAGTGCAGGTGAAAAAAGAAAACGAGGAGAAAGTCATGGATATTGTTGTGTTGGCCGGAGGCATCAGCAGCGAGAGGGATGTCTCGTTTAAAACGGGAGAGATGGTGATGAACGCGCTCAGAGGGAGGGGACACCGCGTGATCCTTCTGGATGCGTTTATGGGTTACGGAGACAGGGAGGAGGAATTGTCCGGCGTCTTTGAGAGGGCGGATCAGTTTGGCATGGAGGTGGGGCACATCCCGGAGACAGCGCCGGATCTTGCGGCGGTGAGGGCGTCGCGGAGGGATCAGTCTGACTGTTTTTTCGGTCCGAACGTTATACAGATCTGCCGGATGGCGGACATTGTTTTCATGGCATTGCACGGCGAGAACGGGGAGAACGGTAAGATCCAGGCGGCCTTTGATTTATTTGGCATCCGGTATACCGGAAGTGATTATTTAGGGAGCGCCATTGCCATGAATAAGGAGATGGCGAAGAAGTTTTTCAGGGATGCGGGAGTGCCGACTCCGCGTTCCATTACGATGAACAGAGCGCAGCGGGAGGACGATGCGGCAAAGCTGTCCCTGCCTCTGCCCTGCGTGGTGAAACCCTGCTGCGGAGGCTCCAGCATCGGTGTGACGATTGTGCGGGATGCCGCAGAGTTTCATGCGGCGCTGGATGAGGGCTTTCGCTGGGAGGATGAGCTGGTGATCGAGGAGTACGTCAAGGGGCGGGAATTCTCTGTGGGCGTCATGGACAGGAGGGCGCTGCCGGTCATTGAGATCGCTCCGATTGAGGGCTTTTACGATTACAAAAATAAATATAAGGCGGGCAGTGCGGTGGAAACCTGTCCCGCAGACCTGCCGGAGGAGACTGCGGCGAGAATGCGCGGGTATGCGGAGCAGGTGGCGGAGGTGCTCGGGCTTTCGACCTACTCCCGATCGGATTTTTTGATGAGTGAGAGCGGGGAGATTTTCTGTATCGAGGTGAACACGCTGCCGGGGATGACGCCGACCAGTCTGCTTCCGCAGGAGGCGGCTGTTGTCGGAATAGATTATCCAGCGCTGTGTGAAAAGATCATAGAGATTTCTTTGCAAAGGTATGGGGAGCGCGTATGAGTGGGGATGAGCATGGAGTGCGGCAGCGGATGCCGGGCATGACACTGGAGCGTATCGCGCAGGCCTGCGGAGGCGTCTATGTGGGACCTGCGGAGCGCGCACAGGCAGTCATTGCCGGAGCGGTGACGGACAGCCGCCAGGTGGAAGAGGATTACCTGTTCATTGCCCTGAAAGGGCAGAGGGTGGACGGTCACGACTTTATCCCGGAGGTGTATGGGAGAGGAGCGCTGGCGGTGGTCTCTGAGCGGGAGCTGGACCAGCCGCAGCCTTATATCCGGGTAGCCTCCGCTTTGGATGCGATGAAAAAGCTCGCCGCTTTTTATCGGCAGGAGCTGCAGGTTAAGGTGGTCGGGATTACCGGAAGCGTGGGAAAGACCAGCACCAAGGAGATGCTTGCCTCGATTCTGGAGCAGAGATACCGGGTGCTGAAAACGGAAAACAATCACAACAATGAGATCGGAGTGCCGCTGACGATATTTCGGATTCGGGAGGAGCATGAGGTGGCTGTGCTGGAGATGGGAATCTCGGATTTTGGCGAGATGCACCGTCTGGCGGAGATGACCCGTCCGGATATCTGCGTCATCACGAATATCGGGTGGTGTCATCTCGAAAATCTGGGGACAAGGGACGGAGTTCTTGCGGCGAAGACGGAGAGCTTTGCACATTTGCAGCCGGAGGGTATTGCGGTTTTAAACGGTGACGATGACAAGCTGTGTACAAAAACAGTCGTGAATGGCAGACCGGCCCTGTTTTACGGCATGGGCGAAAAGGACGGGCAGTCAGAGGCCGGAGTCCGGATGGCGGAAAAGGCTGTCTATGCCACGGATGTGGAAAATCTTGATCTGGAGGGGATGCGCGCAGTGATCCACACGCCGGAGGGCGAATTCACGGCGAATATTCCGCTGCCGGGAGAACACCATGTATATAACGCTCTGGCCGGAACGGCAGTCGGCCTTGCGCTGAATCTCACGCTGGAGGAGATCGCGAAGGGGATTGCTGCGGTGAAGGCCATCGAGGGGCGCAGCCATGTCATCGAGAAGGACGGAATAACCATTATCGATGACTGCTACAATGCGAACCCCGTCTCCATGCGGGCATCTCTCGGGGTGCTGGCGCACAGAAGGGGACGCAGGATCGCCGTGCTGGGCGATATGGGGGAGCTTGGCGCAGAAGGGCGCAGTCTGCACCGGAGTGTGGGAGCGGTCGTGGCAGAGAGCGGGGTTGATGTGCTGTTTGCAGCCGGAGAGCTGGCACGGGAATATGTGGGAGCGGCGCGCGGGTCAGGCTGTGAGGTCCATTATTACGACAATGTGGACGGGATGCTGCAGGAATTGCCTGCCTGTGTGAAAAACGGTGACACGGTTCTGGTGAAGGCGTCTCATTTTATGAACTTTTCGAGGGTGGTAAAGCTGCTCTGCGGAGAAAATGCTTAGAAAGAGAGGATACAAAATGAAAAATCCAATGGTAACTATCACAATGGCAGACGGGGGCGTGATCAAGGCGGAGCTGTATCCGGACGTCGCGCCGAACACAGTCAACAATTTTGTCAGTCTGGTGAAGCGGGGTTTTTACAACGGACTGATTTTTCACCGCGTAATCCGCGGATTTATGATTCAGGGCGGTGATCCGGACGGAAACGGAACCGGAGGGCCGGGTTACGGGATCAAGGGAGAGTTCGCGCAAAACGGCGTGAAGAATGATCTGCGTCACACGGCGGGTGTTCTGTCCATGGCGCGCTCCATGATGCCGGATTCCGCTGGAAGCCAGTTTTTTATCATGCACAAGGATGCGCCCCATCTGGACGGCGCTTACGCGGCATTCGGAAAGGTAATCGAGGGGATGGAGGTGGTGGACCGCATCGCGGAAACAGCTACCGATTATGAGGACAGACCTCTTGAAACTCAGGTAATGCAGACCGTCACCGTCGATACGTTCGGCGTGGATTATCCGGAACCCTTGTTATCGTGAAAACGTGCGGAGCTATTCTGAGGAACGATGATGAAATCATCGTTCCTCTAAGAGCGCATGTTCAATTCCGTACTTTTCTGCCAGTGGGTTTATGCTTTTATCCTCATATGCCTCCTGAATAAAAGCATCCGCTTCCTTTGTCAAATCAGAGTCTTTGCGGAAACCCACGCAGATTTTTTCATCATTTAGGGAAATGGCAAATCCAAGCTTTTCAAATTCCTTCCCGGCGCTGGTGTTATATGCCGCCATGATGATATCAATGACTGTCGCGTCAGCCTTCTTATTCAGAACGCTCTGCAAAGCTTCTTTCTGTGTTGCGTATGATACATAGCGGTATTTCTTTTCCTTCAAAAAGGTTTCTCCTGCAGATCCTGCCTCCGCAGCAAACAGCAAATGCTGACAATCTGCTATTGTCTGGTATTGTTTGAGATTATCCTCATACATCACGATCACCTGGGCATTGGAAAGATAGGGTCTTGAGCAGGAAATGGATTCCATCAGCACCGGCGTCATTGTCATTCCATTCCAGATACAGTCGATTTCTCCCTTTTCTAATAGCTTGATTTTGTCATCCCAGTCAATTTCCTTTAGCTCCAAAGCAACGCCGAGTTGTTCTGCAAAAGCCTCTGCCAGCTCAACGTCAAAGCCCGCCCATTCCTCCCCCTCGCGGTAATCCATCGGTGCAAAATCTGTAATTCCTGCCACAAGCGTTCCCTTGGACCGGATATACGCCAGATCAGATTCTCCTGCCGTCCATTCAGGGCCTGCACTATCCTGGATTTTTCCGCATCCGGCTATCATTAGGATTGAGATAAGCGCTGACATTGTGATGCGCGTTCTTTTTCCTGTCATAGAAATCTTCTCCTTTCCTCACGGTTCCGTTTTTCGGGTAACGGCGGAACTGCTAAGCATAAATAACAGCCCGAACGCCCCCGTACCGCAGTTGATAGAAATTGCCGGTGACGCTTTCTGATAAATGACCCTGTCAAAAATAACCTTTTTTCTGACAGCCTTCTCGATCTCCTGCAGCTCCTCACAGGACAGCCCGGCATGCGTGATAAATAAAAGCCGTTTGTCTATTCTGGCTGTATTATTAAGTACGGAATTAATATATTTTTTCCATACTGTTTTCTGCGTTCCGATCTTTATGGCACCCACTGCCATCCTGCCGTTTTTCAGAACCAGCACCGGATGTACCATAAACGCCTGGCATATGGTATTTATATTGGGTGAAATTCTTCCCGCACGCAGCAGGTACTCCGTATCATCTACAATAAAGCTCGTTCTGACCAGAGAACGCATCCGCCGTATTCTCTCTGTTACAGCCTCCCGCGGCATGCCTCCTGCGGCATACTCCGCTGTCTGCAAAACGATGAGCCCCATTCCGCTGGATAAATGTCCGGTGTCTATCACTTCCACATTGTCAAAGCTCTTGGATGCCTCCAGCGCATTCTCATAGCCTTTGCTGACCTTCTCGGACATCGTCAGATGAATTACGCACTGCGCCTTTGTCAGCTGCTCTGCAAAAAAAGCTTCGTACTCGGCAACTCCCGGAGCCTCCGAATGTGCCTGTCTGCCACTTCGGATATAGGAGAGTACACCGTCCGTTCCTGTTTCCTGCCCGTCTATAAACTCACCGCCCTCTGTCACTACCCGGTACGGCATAACTGCAACCCTTGCATGATCCGCCAGCTCCTTTGGCAGATCAGAAACGCTGTCTGTAGATATCAGAAGAAACGCCTTTCTTTTTGAGCGTTCCACAAAGGGCGTCTGCACCACGCCGAAGGAATCCTTTGTATCTGACAGCATCACGATCTCTCTTGGAAGGTGCTTTAACAGCTCCGCCTCAAGCTGCTCGCCGGTAACCGGTTTCGTCAGATATCCGTCGAAACCTTCCCGCTTATACAGCTGCTGGTTCTCTGCACCGGCGTTTGCAGTCAGAACGATCAC
>CAZNQZ010000009.1:7587-18983 GCA_964575245.1 uncultured Lachnobacterium sp.
GATTCAGACCGCCGGACTGCATCCTTATTTCATGCAGACAGGCAATACCGTCCATTTCCGGCATCAGATGATCCATCAAAATAACGTCATATCGGTTCCTGAGTGTTTTCTGCAGACATTCCGACCCACTGCACGCGGTTTCCGTCTGTATCTTCGTATCCCGCAAAAGCTTCTCCTCAACCATCAGGTTCACATCATTATCGTCCACAATCAGGATATGCGCCCCTGGCGCCTCGAAGCTTTTTTTATAAGTTTTTCTTGCATTTATCGCATGACGCGCCTCGAAATCAATGTCTCCGATTTCCTCTTCAGATATGATTTCCTGCGGTAATGTAATAATAAAAGTGGTTCCTTTGGTATAAACGCTGTTTACCGAAATATCGCCGCCCATAAGATCTACAAGCTGCTTCACAATAGAAAGTCCGAGACCGGTTCCCTCAATATGACGGTTTCTTTCTTCATCCAATCTCTTAAAGGCGCTGAACAGATATGGGATGTTCTCTTTTTTAATTCCCATGCCTGTGTCCGCTACCGAATAGACGATCTGGGCCCGTCCCCGTTCCTGCCTCCTGCACTGGATCGAGAGGGTAACAGCACCTTCCGGGGTATATTTGACCGCATTGTTCAGCACATTTATCAATATCTGTTTAATCCTCACCTCATCACCCAAAAGCCGGGAAGGCATTTTCTGATCAACGTCTATATGAAATTCCAGGTCCTTTTCCTGCGCCCGCACCCAAATCATGTTGACAATATCCGACAGCATGGCGCCCACATCATAGCTGACGGGCACGATATTCATTTTCCCGGACTCTATCTTGGACATATCCAGAATATCGTTGATCAGGGTAAGAAGCATTTTGCTGGCTGCCTGAATGTTCTTTGCATCTGCGGCAACCTCATCCGATACCTTTTCCCGCAGGATCATTTCATTTAATCCGATAATGGTATTGATCGGTGTGCGGATCTCGTGGCTCATACTGGAAAAGAAACGGTTCTGCGCCTGATTCAGTTCTTCAATCTCCTTTTTCTGCTGCTGTGCCGTCCTGTTCGCGGAACGGTAAATGGCGTTCTGAAACAGGAGCATACCGCACGTTAAGGCGGCAACCACCGTCATGGAAACCGCAGAATCTATATATGCCATTTCGATCGTATGCATAGCGAGAACAGAAGGATATAAATATGCCAGAAAATAACAGCCCCAGCTGACAGCCAGGCCACTGACCATTAATACATATTTAATCTTATTTTCAACAATAAGCGCTATAAATACCATGGCAAGCAGATTCCAGCTGGAGCCTCCTCCATATAGCCCTCCTGTTGTAAGAAAATTAAAAGGCATCACCAGATACGCGAGGAGGCCGCCGATAATCACAGCTCCTGTCTGTATTTTATGATAACGGATCGAAGCATAGGTGACAGCAAAAAAAACGATAAATCCCAGTAACATTCCGATATTATTTAATGTACTTTCTCCGGCAGCGATTCCCATCATGACGGTGAAGGCCATACCGATCAATCCGACCAGTGTCAGGAGACGGAACAGCCGCTCCTGCAGATTGATGTTGGAATCTCCTATAGGCTCCATTATTTTTTTCAAAAACATCACGCTTCACCATCCTCCACACTACCGATCAGTTCTTTCACTTTATCTGATGCCGCAGCCATTTCAAAGGCATCCACATCCTGTTCGGCGTCCCTCAGAAGTTCGGCAACGGAATTTCCGCAGTATAGAAAGCCGCCCAGCTGTTCGATCAGTGTCTTTGCTCTATCCGCCTCGAATGTTTTTAAGCTGTCCGCTATTTCCTCCAGTCTGCTGCGCAGTTCAAAACCGGAGATTTCCTGATATTCTTTTTGCTCCTTTTCCTGCATTTCCTCACAGAAAATATCCCGTATACGCTGAACGGTTTCCTTATATTTGATAAGAAAATTTTCATGGTGCAGCCCGATATATTCCGCATTCCGATTTTTGGCCGCATCCTCTAAATCCATAGCCAGATCGGAAAGATCGCCCGCTCCTATCATGCGGGCCGTACTTTTCAGCGAGTGAACCGTAATACGGTAATTTTCCCAATCGCAATGTTTGAAAAATCGTCCGATATCCTCCTGTTTCCTGTCGGCATCAGACGCAAATTTGTTCAACAGCTCCTCATAAAACTCTGTATTGTTAAGGCAATACTGGAGACCGGTTTTCGTATGAAACCCTGCCTGCTCCAGAAGATCCGTTTTTTTGTCCCGGCTGTCCGTATTCGGCTCTGTTTTATGATCGCTATCTACATACCGGACCGCCGAATTTGGCAGTACATTTCTGAGGACACGCTCGAGCTCCATCATTTCAATTGGTTTAGACACAAATTCATCAAAACCTTCCGCAAAGAACATCTCACGCGCACCGCTGACCGCGTTGGCGGTAAATGCAATAATTGTGGAGGTTCTACCGGAATCCGCCAAAAGCCGGCGCAGTCGTTTTAGTGTCTCCACACCGTCCATATCCGGCATCATGTTAAAGAGAAAAATCAGATCAAAATTTTCCTTCCCGCATAGTTACAACGCCATTATTACGCTGTGCACCGTCCTGAACTGCATATCATAATCCCGGAAGATCCCCTCCGCTACCATAAGGTTCATGGGTTCGTCATCCACCACAAGAACGCTTACATCCGGACAGAGCATCCGTTTTCCCTCAAAGAAAAATTTATCCTGCGTCGTTTCTGCATTCAGCATATTCGCTTTGGGCAGACAGTAAATCGGTTTCCTGAGAAGTTTTGTCTTAGTGCCGGGCAACGGAACAAAGTGCTTATCCGCTACCACAATCACAGCCATCCTGTCAGCCAGATCCTCAAACAGTGCGCTGTTTTCCTGATACTCCTCCTCCCCGATAAACAAATGCGTTATTTGATAAATTCCCGTCAGCGCTTTCAATTCATCCGCATTGAATACTCTGTGTATGGAAACATCCATGCCCTCTATCATATGGGTGATTGTTTCATTATAGTAATCCCGCACTTCAGGTTTTTCATATTTTTCCGGTTTCAGAAAACATGCAAGACATAATCGTTCCCGGTTTTTCAGTGTGACCATAGGTTTTTTATCCGCTATCTTCTGCGGTATGCTCACGGATACCGCGGTGCCGCGTCCCTCTTCACTTTTAATCTGCAAAAAACCTTCCATGTAAGAGACCATGCCGGCTACAATCGGCAGCCCTAAACCCAGACCGCCTGCCCTCCGGCTTCTTCCGCCGTCCGTCTGATAGAACCCCTCTGTAATTTTATTAAGTTCTTCTTCAGAAATCCCCTCGCCGGTATCACTGACTGTAATGCACAGGTTTACGCCGTAGTCTTTGTGAAGCGCGTGGATTCTGACATAAGCGCCGCCTCTCTTGGTAAACTTGACGGCATTGTTTACCAGATGCCGGAGGATCTTTTTAATCTTTTTTCCGTCTCCGAGAAGCACAGAGGGCATTGCGGCATCCAGATCAAAAATCAGCTCCGGCATATACTCCCTTTCCTGCGCCTGCGTTTCGCTGATCACATCGTTGACAATGGAGGATATCATATAGGCCTCTTCACTGATTCTGATTTTTTCATTGTCAATTTCCGTGTAATCCAGAATATCCTCGATTTGACTGAACAACCTTTGACCTGCCGTCTGTATGGTCAGGATATCTTTCTTTTTTTCGGGATTCTCTTCATTTTTCAGCATGACTGACGAGATTCCCGTTACCGCGTTAATCGGCGTGCGCAGCTCGTGCGACACATTGGCGAGAAAGTCTTCTGTCCTCCGATTGATTTCCTCCAGTCTTGCAATCATATCCTCTGTTTTTTTTCTTTCCTTACTTCTTTTTTGTACCATGATTTTTAACAGTCTGCCTGCCATATAGACCAGCATGAGGTGAAGAAGGAGCCGGGTAATAAAGAGCGGCGTTTCCTCCGTAAAGCTGTCCATCACGAGAAAAAAATCGTAAGCCATTGTCAGATAATAGGTAAACATACATATTTTAATGGTACGGTATTTCTCTGTAGAGGAGTACAGTACCATTACCGTTATCATGACCGGTGCCAGATCAAACATGCTGGTCTCATGGATTCCATAAAAGAAGAATACAAGCATCATCAGGACAGTGTAGATGTATAGCCGAATTTCGGCGGACAGTTTATTCTTTATGTGCAGTGTCCACCCTGTAATAACACCAATCGGCAGCAATACAACCGCCCATGTTTC
This sequence comes from uncultured Lachnobacterium sp., assembly GCA_964575245.1. Taxonomy (GTDB): domain Bacteria; phylum Bacillota; class Clostridia; order Lachnospirales; family Lachnospiraceae; genus Roseburia. The sequence goes on from CAZNQZ010000009.1 coordinate 11,809, forward strand.
CCACCCCAAAAGCAGGGACTCACCTATCAGCACGCAGGATAGGAATGTATAGCAGAGCAGTATCAACAGATGCGCCGCTCTTTGTTTTTCCTGATCATTCATTTTATTTCCTCATCTTTCCCGCATCTGATATTCCGTGTCGTCATCCATCATGCGAAGTACAATCTCCGTCATCGCAGGGTCAAACTGCGTTCCCTTTCCCTTCACAATCTCTGAACGGACTATTTCCTGTGGAAGCACATCACGGTAGCTTCTCCGTGAGCTCATGGCGTCATAAGCGTCCGCTACCGCAATGATACGGGCTTCCAGGGGAATCTCTTCGCCGGCAATGCCATCCGGGTATCCCCCGCCGTCATAGCGTTCATGGTGCCATCTGGCCCCGGTAATCAGCCTGGGAAAATCTTTAATATTTTTAAGTATTTTTGCCCCCATAACGGGATGGTTCCGGATAACCGCAAACTCATCTTCCGACAAGCGCGCCGGTTTATTGATGATCGCGTCAGGCACACCGATTTTTCCTACATCATGCAGCAGGCCCATCATATAAATATCATTTTGTATTTCCTCGGAAAGACCCGCGCGGCGCGCGATTTCTCTGGAATATTCCGCTACTCTCAGGGAGTGTCCGTTTGTGTAGGTATCCTTCGCGTCCACGGCGCCGGACAGGGCTTTGACTATCTGCATGGATATTCTTTCCAGCTTTTCATGCTGCGCCGCAATTTCCTGTGTCTTTTTTTGCACCTCATGCGCCAGATCTGCCTGTAAACGGCTTAAATCAATGGTATGCCGCACGCGGAGCAAAAGAATTTCGGGCGCAAAGGGCTTTTTTATAAAATCCACGGCTCCTACCTCTAAGCCCTGTTTTTCGGTATTACTGTCATCGTCCGCCGTGAGAAAAATGACAGGAATGTCTGCTGCCGACCCGTTTTCACGAATGGCCTGCATGGTCTGAAAGCCATCCATTCCGGGCATATGGATATCCAGCAGGATAAGATCCGGTCGGTTTTCCCGCAGAAACTGTACGGCACTCTCGCCCGATTTCATGCAGCTTACGCGCATCTGCACACTGCCCAATATGTAGCTCGCCATTTTCAGATTCGATGTGTCATCGTCAACTACTAAAATCCAATCGCTCACCGCGTCCTCCTTGCATTCACATAACAGCACATTCCTAAGCATTTTACACCATACAAAAACCCGGATTGGATAGCAAGGGCGCTTTCCTGCTTTGTAGTTTTTTTACCTGCATTGCAGTTTTTCATCCTTGACACAGGCCCCGTTACCCTTTACCCTATTAACAAGAATCTAAGGGAGGTAGGAGATATGCTGCTATGGAAACGGAAAGGGGCAATGTCCGGATGGCTGGCGGGAGCGGTATTCCTGATCTGTGCAATGGCGTTGCTGCTGCTTCTGGCCTCGGAGGGGACTCCCCGCAGATTCCAGCTGTGGCTGGAGCCCAGCGTCAACGGAGGAGAGATGGTGTTAGATGACTGGTATGATTATGGCGGTGCGCTGACGCTGACGGTGGTGCTTCCGGAATGGGAAAGCCGATGGTATCCGATACTGGAAATCCGGTACACGGGTGAGGCGGAGGTGTTTTTGGATGGAGAGCACGTGGGCAGTCTGGAGGCGTGGGACGGGAAAACGCTGGGCACTGCCTTTTTTATGCTGCCCCGGGACTGTGCCGGAAAAACAGTAGCCTTGGAGACGGTAAAGGCTGTGGGAGAACGGCTTCCGTTTTTGTACCTCACGGACAGCGGTATAATGGAAGAAACATTCAAAGCCGATACTGCCAAAACAACACTCCCGACCGCAGCCTTTGCCGTAGTATCGCTGCTTGCCCTGGGGTTGTTTTTCTATGGACTGACAGAGGGAAATTATGCCTGGACGGTTCTGCTGCTTGGTTTTGCAGCCCTGAGCCAGACGTTCTATTTCTACATTCAAAGCCGGGACGGGGCTATCCTTCCACCGGAGCTCTATGGAATGGGGCTATATCTGTCCAGGGCGGTACTGTTCGCCATTCCTCCGCTCATTTTACTGCTGTACATGAAAAAATACAGGAAGCTGTTTCTGCCTTTTGCTGTACTCCCTGCACTGGTCTATTTTGTGGTCGCAGGATTTCAGACGGTAGTCCCGGCTTTCTCCATGATCGGCTCCCGGGTGGGGGAGTTTTTTTATCTTACTGCGGCTGCGCTTGTGGTGTGCGCCCTATTGGAATACCGGGATGGAAATCAGGCGTTCCATCTGTTCCTGCCAGGGCTGGCATTATCTGCCGCCGGAATTGGGGCGGCATGTCTGTTGTCCCGGCTGTGTGGAGGCGGACTGCTTTCCTATATGCAGTGGCTTATCAGCGAAATTACCTGGCATCATCCGGACCTCCCGCTGTACTGGTGGAGTACCCTTCTGTTCCTGCTGTGCTTTCTGGTAAGCGTACTGCGCCTGCTTCGTTCTATGACGGCGAGGGAAGCGCAGATGCAGACGCTGTCCGCACGGGAAAGCATGGCTCAGGAACAGCTTGCGGCGGTACGGGAGAGCGACGAGTCCCTCCGCAGGATGCGGCATGAGACTGTGAATCATTATACCGTACTGCAAAAGCTGTCCCAGGAGGGAGCGTGGGACAGGCTGGAGCGATATCTGGAGGGGCTGCTGGCTGAGGCGGAGGCAGTTCCTGCCATGGCATACGTTGCACATCCGGCCATCAATGCGGTTCTGACCATCATGCTGGCCCGTGCGCAGAAGCTGGGGATCAAGGCAGAGCATGAGGTGAGCGCGCCGGAGACGCTGCCGTTTCCGGATGCAGAGCTTTGTACCGTTTTGATGAATCTTTTGCAGAATGCCCTGGATGCCAACGCACCGGCACCGGTGGGAGCGGAGAAATGGCTGCGGGTCAGCATCCATATCCGGGGAGCGCATTTGTATATCGGTGTGGAGAATTCGCGGTTCGGGCCGGTAAAATATGATGAGGAGACCGGCCTGTGCCGCACGACGAAAGAAGACTGGACGGTTCACGGCTATGGCCTGAAAGCAGTGCAGGCTATCGCGCGGAAGTATCAGAGTGAGCTGCTGCTGGATTTTCCGGAGGGAATGTTTTCTGCCTCCACAGCTTTGCAGAAGCCGGAAAAATTTATCACCGGATGAAAGCAATATACTGTTTCTTGAGCTCCTTCTGACGTGAGCGGCTGACAGGAAGTTCCCTGCCGTTATCCAGTATCAGGGTGCTGTCGGTCAGACGGTAGACATGTTCCAGATTCACAAGGATGCTGAAATGGCTGCGGCAGAACCGTTTTCCATTCAGACGGGGAAGCAGGTCGGAAAAATTCTGGTTGATATACAGTACCTCTCCTCCTTGCAGGTGAACGGCGGATTTATGGCTGGTAGCTTCTGCGTAGAGGATATTTCGGGCATCCACGGTACGCCAGCAGCCATCCACCAGAAGCTTGATCTGTTCCGGGTGGTAATTATCCCGCAGATCCCGGTCAATCACTCCTGCCAGCTTTTCCTGATCTACCGGTTTGAGCAGGTAGTGAAGCGGGCGGGTGTCAAAGCAGTCGAACACATAATCCCGATAGGCGGTGATATAAACAATGGAGCAGTCCGAGCCTTTTTCCCGCAGATGTGCGGCGAGGGAAAGACCGTTATCGTGATCCAGTTCAATATCCAGAAGGAGGAGATGAAAGGCGGATGGGTGTTTTTCCAGCTGTGCGAGCAGCGGTGCAGGGGAGGAAAAACAATGTATGGTATAATCAATATTCCGCCGGAGGTTTCTGGACTCCAAAATACGGCAGAGTATAGCTTCATTTTGCTCTGCGGCGTGCGGTTCATCATCGCAGATGGCTACCTGATACATAGGCGTTCCCTCCCATGAAAGATTATTGATTCACATGGGTTTCCAGTTTCTCTGAGAGCAGGATGGTTTCCTCTAAGATATTCTGGATGGAGTTGATGTTTTCAATGTGTTCCTTTGCCATATCGTTTGCGTCCTTGATGGAGGAGACAATGGTGGCGAGATGGCTGATGATCTCATTTAATGTGGTTTTGATTTCTGTCGCAGAGTGGCCGCTGTCGTTTGCAAGCTTGCCCATTTCCGTCGCTACTACGGAAAAACCACGACCGTGCTCGCCGCTGCGGGCGGCCTCGATGGAGGCGTTTAAGGCGAGAATATTGGAACGGGAGGCATTGCCGCTGATCTTTCCAACCACATCCACAGCGACATTCACGTCGTGTTCCACAGTGTTGGTCACTTCGTTCATCTCTGTGAGGGTATTAAATAAATTGTTGATTCCATCCACGACTGTCCGGATGGAGGTGTCAATGGTATGGATGGATTCGCGGAATTTTGCGGCAATTCCCAGAATCTGTTCCTTTGCGTCGGCGGAGTATGTACAGATGATGCATCCGACAGTCCGGCCCTCGTCAAGAATCGGAACGAGCATACCCTCAAAGGCCTCTCCCATAGCTTCCTTCGGAAGACGGTTGTGCTTGGGTCTGCCGGTCCTGAGTACCTCCTGGAATGCACCGGTCGGATCATGGAAGCGTTCTCCGATGGACAACTGCGGGGACATTCCGTCCGGAATGGAATACCCCTGTACCTTTTCCTCTGCGTCGATGACGGTTATGAAAACCTCATGATCAAACAATTGTCTGATCAACGGCAATTCATTGATGATTTGTTGTAACCGTTCGTTCATAATAATGTTTCCTCCCATGTTTTGCTGTTGTGTGTGTATATCATAACAGATTTTTTTTCTTTTGCATAGTGGCAACGAAACGCTTTTTTTTACGGAATATATATTTGAAGGCGCCTTATAGAATACGAGAGGAGGGTATCGTGAAGGATAATGAAATTGTCGCGCTCTACTTAAAGCGCGACGAGGCGGCGATTCGGGAGACGGAAAACAGGTTTGGCAGATATCTGACACAGATCGCATACAATGTGCTCTTTGACTGGGAGGACAGTAAGGAATGTGTCAACGACACCTACCTGAAGGCGTGGAATTCGATTCCGCCGCACAAGCCGGAGTGTTTGTCGGCCTATTTGGCAAAAATTACCCGACAGAGCTCCATTGATATTTTTCGCAGAAAAAACTGTGAAAAGCGCAGGGCATCGGAATATGATGTATCACTTTCCGAATTGGAGGAATGCCTTTCGGCGGGGAATATGACGGAACAGGACGTGGACCTGAACCTGTTGTCCTCTGCAATCAACGCATTTCTCCGCACTTGCACAGACGAGGTCAGGGATGTGTTTATCGGCAGGTATTATTTTGCGGATTCCATCCGCGAAATCGCACGGTATTGCCGCATGAGCGAACCGAAAGTCAAAAGTATGCTGTGGCGCACCCGTGCCGGATTGAAAAGCTTTTTGGAAAAGGAGGGATTTGAATGAAAACGGAACATATAAGTGATGCGATGAATCTGTTGGATGAGGATATGGTGAAGCACACGGATGAGCTGCGCAGAAGCAGCAGGAAAAAAACGCGGCGCAGCCGGGCAAAATGGTGTGCCATGGCGGCCGGTCTGTGCCTGATCTGCGTCGGCGCGCTGGCGGCTGCCGCCGGATCACAGCGCGGGGGAAAGGACAGTGAACGGCGGCCTTCCAATGTGGCGGTGGGGCAGCCGACGGAGTCAACTGAGCCGACCGAAGCGCAAAGGCCGGGTGAGACGCAGCAGCGAGTGGTGGCGGTGGCGTCCCTGCTTGCCACGGACGGAAACTATTTGGAGATGTTGCAGAGATTTGCGACAATTCCCGTGGAGGAATACACCGGAGTCTACAATGAGATTCCTTCGGTGGAGGAGGATATTCTCTCCGCGAGTATCGGTACGGAGGTGGCCGGCGCGGACGGATGGTACCGCATTTTCGGTCATGAGGATCTGCAGTATCTGATCCGTAAGGAGGAGCAGGGCTGTTCTCTCTGGAAGTTCGAGAGCTTTTCCGGCGGCGAATATCTGTACCGCGATGTCCTCAGGCTGGTCTATCATGTGGATTCGGCGGAGCAGATCAGGGAAATCGAGGTGAATCCGTCCAGGCGCGATAATTCCGACGAGGGTAAACGGATTCAGGAGGAGATAGGAACCCATAGCATTACCGATGCGGAAAAGATCGGACAAATCTATCAGATCATCGCGGGCATGACCTGTTATGGGAGCAATAACTGGGATCGTATCAAGCTTGGTGATGGGGATGCCGCGGCGGATACCGGCGCCTCCTCGGGGGATTCCTTCCGCCTGGAGCGCTACCTGTCTTTCACCACTGATTATGGAAATGAGATTGATGGTCTGAAATATGCGGGATGCTCGGGCATGTTCTTTGAGTTCGGGGGCATTGCCTATGAGCCGCTGACGGCGGAGCAGGCCGCGCGCGTGGCAGAGATACTGGGGATTTGAGCGTATCGGTTACGCGTGTCGGAGTTTATTTGTGTCAGACTGTAGAAATCACAGAGGAAGTGTGATACCATAGATGGCATGAGCAAAATATATTTATTTGAAGAGATGCCGGTGCCAAAAGCAGTGATGAAACTGTCGGTACCGACGATGATCAGCTGCCTCGTCATGGTGCTGTACAATCTGGCGGACACATACTTTGTGGGTATATTGAATGACCCGGTACAAAATGCTGCGGTAACTCTTGCTGCCCCTGTACTTCTTGCGTTTAACGCGGTAAATAATCTGTTTGGAGTGGGAGGCTCCAGTATGATGAGCCGCGCCCTCGGCGCAAAGGAACTGGAGACGGTTCGCAGGAGCTCTGCCTTCAGCTTTTACTGCGCTCTTTTTTCCGGTGTGCTGTTTGCTGTCTGCTGTACGATTTTTCGGGGACCGCTTCTTGCGGTTCTCGGAACTGACGCACAGAATCTGTCCGATACGGCGGCCTATTTATTTTGGACGGTTGAGTGCGGCGCTGCCCCGGCAATCCTGAATGTTGTGTTGGGCTATCTGGTCCGGGCGGAAGGGGCGGCACTGCATGCAAGCATAGGAACCATGAGCGGCTGCCTGCTCAATATTATCCTTGACCCGTTTTTCATCCTGCCTTGGGGGTTAAACATGGGCGCAGCAGGTGCGGGCTGTGCCACTTTTATATCCAACTGTGCGGCGTGTCTGTATTTTTTTGTATTTTTATTTTTGAAGCGGGGACGTACCTATGTCTGCATCAGTCCGAAATATTTCAGGCCGGATAGGGC
>CAZNQZ010000010.1:0-7000 GCA_964575245.1 uncultured Lachnobacterium sp.
AGATCACTGTGGACAGATATTTAAACTGGTGCTTGTAGATCTCGATCATCCGCAGACCGTCTCTGTAATACTGGTTCACGATCGCTTTGATACTCGTGGATTTGCCGGTTCCGCTGTCGCCGAACAGGAGAACATTGTTCGCCTTTCTGCCCTGTACGAAGGCCTCGGTGTTGTCCGTGAGCTTTTTCTTCTGCAGCTCATAGCCCACCAGGTCGTCCAGCATGACCGTGTCCATATTGTTGATCGGGCGGAACGTGATGCCGTTCTGCGGTGTTTCGTCTATCCGAAACGCCTTGTTAAGGCCGAACATGCCCACGCCGAAATCACGGTAAAATCCGGTCACTGCGTCAAAAAACTGCTGTTCGTCCGTTGCCGCCGCAAGCTTTTTGCTCAGGGCGCGCACCTTCTCGCTGACGTTTGTGTTGTACATCCGCTCTTTTTTGTGGATGGCCCTGTAATTGGAGATCATAGAAAAGCAGTGAATGCCCAGATCCCGCTCGATCGGGCCGAAGTCGTAGTCAAACAGCTTTTTAAATATCAGGAAGTCTCCGCGGACAAGTGCGTTCACGCTCCCCTCGCTCGCCCCCGTCTTCTCGCAGGTAATGCTGAAGGGGTTTTCGCTCATCATCAGCACAAACGTGAGGTAGTTGTGCCACAGGTTGTCATCAAAGCCATAGTCCGTGCCCAGCTGCAAAATGCGCTTTACCTGCGTGTTGATGTCCCTCACCAGTGACAGGGAGTTTTCGCCGTTCTCGTAGCGCGCAAAGATTTCCCCCATCCGGGCGAGAATGCTGTCGGGCTCCAGATCCCCGTACATGAGTAGCTGTGCAATCTGTTCATACATGTGTGTCACCTGCTTTCTGTGTCTTTCCATAAAGTATGCCATAAAATCCCTGTTTTGTAAATACGGGGGATTAGTCCGGCTCTACTCCATTTCCTGTTCGTGCAGGCGGGCAGTCTCCTCCAGCTCCTCTCCGTGTCCGGTCAGTGCCGCAAACGGGGCAAACTGAGCCGCCCGTTCCCGCAGTGTCATGTGAGGCCGTTCGGAGGATTGATGGTGGGGCAGACCTATGATGTCGTCGTATCGCTTCGGATCGCTGTAATACTCTCCCATAATAGAGATTGTCCTCCTGTCTAAGCCTTGTGCCCGCCGATCTGGCGGTTCCTCTCGAGGGTGGTGCCGCCCTCCTGCAGATTCATGCCCTTGACCACGGCGTTTTTGCCATATTTTTTCTTGATGTCCAGCACAGCCTGCTGCATCCGCTTCTCGCGGGCAAGCGCTTCCTCCTGTTGCCGCTCTCTCTGCTCAAGAGCCCCGTAATCGGTAAACAGATCCAGCTGAGTGTACTCCTCCTTCGGTCTTTTGCGAGCCTCCGGCACTACGCGGCATGCTGTGACCGTCACTCTCCGAACGGTGAGCTTTGGGTTGATAATGCGGTCAAAGAGCTCCATCACCGCATCCATGATCTGTCTGGTTGAGGAGGTCTGCTCCGGGAGGTTGGCGGTTCCGTGGGCGTGCTTTGGGATTTGTCTGCCGTACCGGTCAAGGGTCACAGGTCCGTGATAATTTTTCCGGATTTCCGGGTTGTTCAGGTTTTCCACATCGTATCCGATTGTGAGGACCATCTGATCCGTCACCAATTGCTTGTCTACCAGATCCAGCACCAGAAGATCTGTCATTTCCTTGACGATCAGCCGTGTCTTTTCACACGGATAGGGATGCTGGAGAACCTGCCCGGAGCTGATGCTGTTGCTGTCCGGCTCATAGGCGTGAATTTCGGCGATGGTCGTGGGCTCCCAACCCCATGCGTGGTCGATCAAAAGCTCCGCATTCACGCCGAATAGGCGGTACAAAAGCGCCTCGTTGTGAAAATCCCCCGGACCTCCGAGGGAACAGCGCGCGATGTCTCCCATGGTGTACAGGCCGCATTCCTGCAGCTTTTTGGCGTAGCCCCGCCCCACCCGCCAGAAGTCTGTCAGCGGCACGTGATTCCACATCAGCCTGCGGTATGACATTTCATCCAGCTCGGCAATGCGCACGCCATCCGGGTCGGCGGGCATTTTTTTGGCGACAATATCCATGGCAATCTTGCTCAGATACAGGTTTGTGCCGATTCCGGCAGTGGCGGTGACGCCGGTCTGGCTCAGAACATCGCGGATCATCGTGATCGTCAGCTCGTGGGCCGTCATCCTGTAAGTGGCAAGGTAGTCCGTCACATCTAAAAACACCTCGTCCACAGAGTATACATGCATATCCTCCGGGGCAATATAGTTCAGGTAGATATCATATATTTTTTTGCTGTAGTCCATGTAGAGCGCCATGCGGGGCTTTGCCGTGATGTAGGCAGCCTCCAGCTCCGGTGATCCGGCCAGTTCTGTGGAACAGGCGCTCGAACCGGTAAAGCGTCCGCCGGGCGCGCGCTGAAGCCGCTCGGCATTGACTGCCTGCATCCGCTGCACGACTTCAAACAGCCGTGGGCGTCCGGGAATACCGAAGGCCTTGAGCGACGGGGAGACGGCCAGACAGATGGTCTTTTCCGTGCGTGACCTGTCAGCCACAACCAAATTCGTAGTCAACGGGTCCATTCCCAGCTCCACGCACTCCACGGAGGCATAAAAGGATTTCAGGTCAATTGCGACATAGGTCCGCTCCTTGTGTGAGTTTTCTTTCATTTGGTCTCTTCTTGCCTCCTGAACATAGAAAACCCCACGGCATTCCTGCCCGTGGGGTGTCAGTCACAACTCGGATGCCAATACGGCGGACGACCGATCAGGCAATCATCATATTGGCGGTGTAAGCCTCCAATGCGCGCTTCATCGGATAAGGAATCTCTTCCGTCTGTCTGGCAGCATTGCTCTGAGAATTTTTCTCTGATGCTGCAGCTTCCGCCGGTCTCATGATGCGGGCTGCGTTTCTGCGGCCCTCGCTCATCTGACGCTCCAGCATATCGGAAAAATTGATCGTCTCGCCCGGGCGCAGAGGGTTTTCGTTCTGTTTCGGCGGCTCTGGCTTATCCTCCACAAGCCCGGTAAAGTCCGTCCTGGAGGACAGCAGATCCTTTTCGATGGGCTTTACCCTGGAAAGACTGTTGCGGTTCAGCTGATTCGTATTATAGATATAAGGTTGATAAGAATAACTGCCAATGGGCTCAATTCTCATAAAAACTCCCCCTTCCAATCTTCTTGATTAGATTATAATGCGCTTTTTTTCGGACGTCAATCCCCAAAATAAATCACAGAACCTTCGCGAGAACACGGCAGAGAAGATCCAGAAGGCCCTTCATATCAATTGGTTTTGGAAAATGCGCATCCATTCCGCTTTCAATCGCCCGCTGCTGATCCTCCGGGAAGGCGTTAGCGGAAAGGGCGATGATCGGGATATTCGCCTGTTCGCTGTCCTCGAGCTGGCGAATCCGGCGCGTTGCCTCGTAGCCGTCCATTACCGGCATCTGGATATCCATGAGTACAGCGCAGTAATGACCGTGGGGCGCATTTTTCACCATATCCAGACCGATCTGTCCGTTTGCCGCCGTCTCAATGACAAATCCGGACTGCTCAAGCAGGGCCTGCGCGATCTCCGCGTTAAACGCATTGTCCTCCACCAGAAGAATCCGTTTGCCGATCAGCTCGGAGCAATCCAAAGCTCTGACCGGCTCCGGCTCCTTATCCGCCGCCTGAGCGTCCTCGGCAAGCCGAAAGAGAATTTTTACGGTAAAGGTGCTTCCTTCGCCTACTTTGCTGTTTACCTGAATCGAGCCCTCCATCATATCCACGTAGGTCTTAACCACTGCAAGCCCCAGACCGGACCCGACAACCTTGCTCATCGTGGTGTTTTTTTCTCTGCTGAACGCCTGAAACAGATTTTTTCTGAATTCATCCGGAATGCCGATGCCGTTGTCCTGAACACGCAGGACAAACTGTCCGTAGCCCTCCGGTGCGTTCGGTTCCTCATGGATCGTCAGGCCGATCTGTCCCCCCGGTTTTGAGTATTTGACGGCATTGTCCAAAAGCTGGCTCACAATCTCCTTTAAGCGGATTGTGTCTGCGCAGATGTTCCGGTGGCGTATGTTCTCACAGTCGACGTTAAGGTGCAGGGAGCGCTTGCTGACCATGGTTTGGAACTCCGAGACAATCTCGCGCATCATTTGGTCAATGTTGCAGACGGACTCTACCAGAACCGCTTTGCCGGATTCCGCCCATGTCACCTCCATGGCCTCCTTGATAATCGGCAGAAGCTGGTCTCCGGCCTGCTTGATCTTTTTTACATAATCCAGAATTTTCGGATCGTCGGTATAATTCAGCAGTAAATCCGCATAGCCTATGATCGCGTTGAGCGGCGTGCGGAGATCGTGTGACATATTCATAAGAAAAGCGCTCCGCGCAATGCTTGCGGACTGAGCCTGTCGAAATGCGATCTGCAGGAGATTCTGCCGTTCGATCTTTTCCGTGATATCAGTGCACACAAAGAGCGCGCTGATATCTCCGGTATTCTCCTGACAGCCCAGCAGGATTGCATAGTGATACAGCCTGCGCCTCCCGTCGCTGTCAATTGTCCAGACCTCATAGATTTGCTCCAGCTCGCCTTTTTGAAAGCAGCGGATCAGCCGGTCGATGCCGAGAAACTGCTGATAGGTTGTGCGTTCATCCTCGCTTATCTGACTTGCACATTGCCGGATATAATCCGAGTATTTGGTGACCGGAGGTATTTTCATATATTCAAACATGTCGATCAGCTGGCCGTTCACGATCTGCGAGGCCGTATCGACAAACAAATCCTGTGTCAGGTTTACTTCAAAGACCGCGTAGGCGTTGTGGAGAATCGCCTTTTTGTACTGGCTTTCTTTTTCGTATGCAATCCGAAGCTCCTCATTCAGCGATTCGAGCTCCTTCAGGCGTTTCTCAAGGCGGTCTGTGGCATCCTCAATAAAAACATAAAAAACATCCCCGTAAAGCTCTGTGTGGGCAAAATGACCGTAATCCTCCACCCAGCAGACCGTCCCGTCCTTTTTTGTGATCCGGTATTCCACATAGTCAAGGCGGGTCTGACTGTTATTGATCTGTTCCCAGATACTCTCCTCCACGCGCTCCAGATCCTTCCGGTGCACGATTCCCCGAAAACTATTGTGTGTCAGCTCGCAGAATTCTTCTTTCGTGTCACAGCCGAAGATGCGCAGCATCGCATGGTTGAAGTAGATGAGCTCTTCCTCCTCATCCGCGTGATAAATAAAGAAACCGCCGGGCATCCTGTCTGCAATCCGTTCGACAATTGCCAGTGTATTTTCGTTGAGCTCAAATTCCTTCGTGTTTTTAAAATTATTCATTTTGCCACCGTTATGTATATTTGGAATGTTCTAATCAAGGCTGCACACAATGCGGTCCCGTCCGCTGCGTTTACCGATATACAGGTTTGTGTCTGCTTCCTTGATCCTTGCCTCGTATGGTCTGCTCTGATCCGAATTTTCAATTCCGAATGTCATGGTTACCCAGATCTGCTTATCTGCATAGACAAACGCGTGTTCCCGGATATTGTCCCGCAGCTTCTGAACCTTTTCCTGCGCCGCAGCCGGGTCCATCTCGTAGATCAGAAGGAATTCCTCGCCTCCCCAGCGGCTGGCCAGGCCGCAGCCCTTCACGCTCTCCATGAGCATTTCAGCAATTGTGACCAGAACATAGTCACCGGCGGCATGTCCAAACTCATCATTGATTTTCTTGAACCAGTCGATGTCGCACATCGCAATCGTGTAGGTCTTCTGTCTCGATTCCAAAAGCGCGAGCTTGTGGTTGCAGCTCCTCCGGTTGAAGAGGCTGGTGAGGGGGTCCGTCTCAATCAGCTTCTGGAGGTCGCCCTGCATTTTAGCCGCGTTGCGCCCGATCTCTCCGATCTCATCTCTCCGTCCGATGATTCCCTCGTCCAGCGTTACGGTAAGGTTTCCGTTGGAGATGGATTTAATGAAACCGTTGATGGCGTCAATGGCTGCGAGCATTTTCTGAGAGTAAACCCGGCTCAGATAAAATGCAATTACTGTGGAAATCACTGCGAGAATAATGAACCAGAGGAGAATGATCCGCACATTCTCATTTACCGAGCGGCGGCTCTTTCCGGCGAAGACCATCCCGACAATGGCGCCGTCGCTGTTAGCCAGGGGTGTGTAATAGCCGATATAGCTGACTTCGTTAATGTTCAGTTTATCAGAGTAGTAGTTTTCCCCTTCCCGGTAAACATGTTCGACTACCTCATCTATTGCCTTCGTACCGATGGCGGAGACGCCGCTCTTGACCTTTAAGGTCGTCATGATGCGCGTGTCCCCCCAGAAAATCGTGGTGTCAATGTCGGAGGTTTCCTTGATGCGCTGCAGCATGGTGGAATTGGTAATGTCAAACTCTCCCTTCCGAAGGATTCCGTTCTCGTAGGAGTAGTCGCCATCCATTGCTAAATCAAGACTGTCCAGCATGGCGCTTGTGGTGGAGATCAGCTCCTTTTGGATGCTCTTTGTATAAAAGTTTGAAATTAGAAACATGCCCCAGATAATCATGGCGGTACCCAGCAGAATTATCGGAAGCAGGGTCACAAGCAAAAGATTTCTGCGGATGCTTTTTACTTTATAGTTTGGCATAGGCTTCTCCCGGTACGATATTCTATATAACTAATTATAGCGTTAATTATAAAAAAATCAACTTAAATTACCAACTCATTGCTTTTGTGTCCGCATTCCGTTATAATGAATGAAAATGTCACTATTCACAGGGATGAGAGGATATCGGTTATGAATGAAAAAAAGAGAAGCAGCTTTACAGGTTCTATCGGTTTCGTGCTCGCAGCGGCCGGAAGTGCGGTCGGGCTAGGAAATATCTGGAGGTTTCCCTATCTGGCGGCAAAGGATCACGGGGGGGTTTTCATCCTCTGTTATATCATACTGGCGCTCACTTTTGGCTTTGCCCTTCTGACCACGGAGATTGCCATTGGAAGAAAGACGGCTCAGAGCCCTCTGACCGCATACGG
>CAZNQZ010000010.1:7010-18901 GCA_964575245.1 uncultured Lachnobacterium sp.
GCATACGGAAAAATCAACAGCCATTGGGGAAAGCTGGGGATTCTCGCCTGCCTGGTCCCGGTTATTATTCTTCCCTATTACTGCACCATCGGCGGGTGGGTGATCAAATATTTCGTCAATTTCGCTGCCGGACGGATACAGGAGTCCGCTGCCGACGGATATTTCACGGAATATATCTCGCAGACCGGTTCGCCGGTGCTGTATATGTGCATCTTTCTTTTCCTCACCTTTTTCGTTGTCTACCGCGGTGTGGACAAGGGCATAGAAAAGTTCAGCAGGATTTTGATGCCGATTCTTCTGCTGTTGATCGTCGGCATCTCTGTCTATGCCCTGACCATAAGCAGTACGGAGGACGGAGTTACCAGAACCGGTCTGCAGGGACTCAAAATCTATCTTGTGCCCGACTTCACTGGTATGACGCTGCGCGATTTTGCAATCATCGTGATGGATGCCATGGGACAGCTTTTCTTTTCCATCAGTGTTTCCATGGGCATTATGGTCGCCTACGGCTCTTATGTCAAAAAGGACATCAACCTGATGAAATCAATCAACCAGATTGAGATTTTCGACACGATCGTTGCGCTGCTCGCGGGCCTGATGATTGTACCTGCCGTGTACGTGTTTATGGGGACGGATGGCATGTCTGCCGGCCCCGGGCTTATGTTTATCTCGCTGCCCAAAATCTTTCACCGGATGGGTACTGCAGGCATTGTCCTTGGCCTTCTGTTTTTTCTGATGGTGATCTTTGCCGCGATCACCTCCTCCGTATCAATTATGGAAGCAATTGTTTCCAGCATTATGGACCGGTTTCACCTCTCCCGCAAAAAGAGTACCGTACTCGTGTCCGTCTACGGCCTGATTGGGGGCCTGATTGTCTGCTTTGGCTATAATTTCCTGTATTTTGAACTGCCGCTGCCCAATGGAACGATTGGACAGATGCTCGACCTCCTTGACTACATAAGCAACAGCTGCCTGATGCCGCTCGTCGCGTTTCTGACCTGCATTCTGATCGGCTGGGTTGCAAAGCCGAAGACTGTAATAGACGAGGTAGAGCAGGGCGGCGTCAAATTCGGGCGGCGTCTCCTGTATATTGTCATGATACGTTTTATCGCCCCGGTTATGCTGTTCTTTCTGCTTCTGCAGGCATTCGGAGGTCTCTTCTAGCGCGCCGGTCATGGCAGCTCAATTGCATTTATCCGATCACATTTTTCTATCGTGTTGATCGACCCGTCCGGATTGTACTGAAACTCGGCGACACAGACGGAGCGCTGGAACGAGTTTCCGCCCGGCAGCTGTGCTGTGTGATAGAACAGGTAGGAATGTCCCTTAAAGTCGATTACGCCCGGGTGGTTGGTGAAGGTTCCGCCCTCCTCGGTCATCAGGACGCCGCCATAGCGCCACGGCCCGGTGGGGGAATCTGCGGTGGAGTAGGCCAGATGCTCACTGCCCTTGCCCTCGCCGAATGCCGCATATACCATGTAGTAAATGCCGTTTCTCTTATAGAACCACGGCCCCTCCGCATAGGTAGTGCCGGTGGGCTGTGCTCCCTTGCCGAAGGCCTCCTCGGTCATTGGAACCTTCACGATTCCAACGCTCTTGTTGTAGGAAATCATGTCCTCGTTCAAAAGCACATATCTCAGCTCGGGATTGCCAAAGTAGAGATAGGCCTGCCCGTCATCGTCTACGAAGACAGTGGGGTCAATATCGTTCCAGTCGCCCTCGTTCACAACCGGAAAGAGCGTATCCTTAAAGGGCCCGGTGGGGCTGTCCGACACGCCGACCGCAATCGCCATCCCGCCGTTTTTCTTATGTACCGGGCAGTAGAGATAAAATTTCCCGTTTCGCTCTACCGCCTGCGGCGCCCAGGCACGGTCGTCCGCCCACACAATGTCGTCAAGTGAGAAGATGACCCCGTGATCCCTCCAGTGAATCATATCCTGCGTGGAGTAGCAGCGCCAGTCGAGCATCGTGTAAAAGCCGTTGACCAGCTGATTCTCGTCATGGGAGGTATAGAGATACAGAGTGTCCCCCACGACCATCGGCGCAGGGTCCGCAGTGTAAATCGAGGTGACGATCGGATTCTTTCCGTCATTCGTGAAGGGTGTGCCCTCGTTTACCGTGATTTCCGGTTTCGCAGGCTCCGTGTTGCCTGTGGCCTCCGGCCCGGAGTTTTCGGAATGTTCCGTGTCATTGCTCTCTGTTTGGTTTTGCCGTTCCGTATTCGGGGTGTGCTCCGAATTTTGCGGCGTTGCCCCACAGCCGCAGATCATGAGGGCCGGACAGAGAATGGCAGCAAGCATCCATTTTTTAAGTTCCCTTTTATACATAACCCCTCCTGATACCCGGCCGCTCTATTCCACGGCATCTATGTGGTCGCACATTGCAACCGTATCAATGGAACCGTCCGGATTGTACTGAAACTCGGCGACACAGACGGAGCGGTGGAACAGACTTCCGCCCGGCAGCTCAGCCGTGTGGTAAAACAGATAGGAATGGCCTTTGAAATCTGCAATGCCCGGGTGGTTGGTGAAGGTTCCGCCCTCCTCGGTCATCAGTACCCCGCCGTATACCCACGGACCCGTCGGGGAAACCGAGGTAGAGTAGGCAAGGTGTTCGCTTTTCTTGTTCTCTCCGAAGGCGGCATACACCATATAATAAAGGTTGTTTCTCTTATAGAACCATGGGCCCTCCCCGTAGGTCGTCCCCGTCATGTGGCTGCCCTTTGCGAAGGATTCCACGGTCATCGGAATCTTTACGACGCCGACTGTCCGGTCATAGGAAACCATATCCTCGTTCAGCAGGACATACCGGAGCTCGGGATTGCCAAAGTAGAGATAGGCCTGCCCGTCGTCGTCAATGAAAACAGTCGGGTCAATATCGTTCCAGTCACCCTCGTCAACCAAAGGCTCTCCGATATCCTGGAACGGTCCCGTCGGGCTGTCCGACACGCCGACCGCAATCGCCATACCCCCGTCTTTTTTGTGTACCGGACAGTACAGATAGAATTTGCCGTTCCTCCCGACTGCCTGCGGCGCCCAGGCACGATCCTCCGCCCAGGCGATATCGTTCAGGGAAAAAATAACGCCGTGATCCGTCCAGTTCACCATGTCCTTTGTGGAAAAGCAGCGCCAGTCAAACATGGTGTAGAAATCGTTGATGAGCTCATCCTCGTCGTGGGTTGTGTATAGATACAGTGTGTCCCCCCATACCATCGGTGCCGGGTCGGCAGTGTAAATGGAGGTGATAATCGGGTTTTTCCCGATTCCTTTGCCTGCATCTGAGTCCGGTTTTGTTCCATTGTACATAGATTCTCCTCCTTTAAATAATTGACGCTATCGTTAATTGATATCTGCCCGTTCCTGCAGGATGCTGTGAATGATCTCCAGAATGACCTGCGGCATAAACGGCTTGACGATATAGTCCTCAATTCCGATCTCCGCCGCACGCTGAATGGTGCGGTACTCCTTATCGACAGTGATGAAGACCACAGGGACATCCGAGGTTTTGCGCATTTCACGGTAGAATGCAAAGCCGTCCATATCGGGCATTTGAATGTCCAGAAGGATGAGGTCCATCGGCGTCTGCGCGAGCAGATTAAGGGCTCCTTTTCCGGATTTCTCCTTGTACACCCGGTAGCCCGGCTCGTTTTCGATGATCGCTCCGATTACATCCAGATTGATTTCTTCGTCATCCACGACCAGAATGTTTTTCGTGGTGCCGGAGTGCTGCCGCATTTCGTATTCTGTGTCTGCGTCGATCAGTCCGAGCATGATGTCCGCGATTTGCGGGTCAAACTGTGTGCCCCGGCCTTTTTCAATTTCACTGCGCACCTGCGCCTGCGGCATGACGCTGCGATAGCTCCGGGTAGAGGACATGGCGTCGTAGGCGTCTGCCACTCCGATAATCCTTGCAACCTCCGGGATATTTTCCCGCGCGAGGCCGTCCGGATAGCCGTTCCCGTCAAAGCGCTCGTGATGCCACTTTGCACCCTGCGCAATCAGGGCGTTCGAGCGTATGTCCTTTAAAATATGATAGCCTGCAACCGGGTGCAGCTTGATGTAGGCAAACTCCTCATCGGTCAGGCGGGAGGCCTTGTTGATGATCGTGTCGGGAACGTGAATCTTTCCGACGTCGTGGAGCAGGGCGGCAAAGTAGATATCCTGCTGGGTTTGTTCGTCCTTCCCCAGCCGTTTTGCCAGCTCCAGCGAATATTTAGCCACTCGCTGAGAGTGTCCGTTTGTGTAGCGGTCCTTCGCGTCGATTGCGCGGGCAAGTGTGCGCATGACCGTCAGATTCATCTGCTCCAGATCGCGGCGGCTCTCCTCCGCGTTTTTCATATGGAGTCCGATTTTGTGGAATGCCTGTGTACAGAAATAGGTGATCAGCGCAAAGACGATCAGGCAGACGAAGATATCCTGAATCAGTATCCCGCGAATGCCGTGAAACAGCTTGGTATTGCTGATAATCATCGCTACATACCAGTCGTTCATCACATTTGCCACAAAGACCCTGCATTTTTCACCGTTAATCGTTGTGGAGAAGGAGGTGGAATCTTCCTCGTACACCTGCCGGATGAGCTGACGCATCTGCTCCTCCTCGTTGTAGTTTTTGCCCTTTTCCTCCTTGTCGGAGTGGGCCACCACCAGGCCCTCCTTGTCGATGACAAAGCCGTAGCCCATGTTGTCCAGATTGATTTCCTCCGTGATGATCTGGATTTCCTCCAGCACGATATCCAGTGAGATCACGCTGTCGTTGTCGTAGAGCATCTGGCTGACGGATATCATGATGGTGTTGGTCTGCGCGTCCAGATACGGGGAGACGACCACGGGCCTTCCGGCTCCTTTTTCCGCCGCGATATACCACTCCCGTTCCCGCGGGACATAATCCTCGTCCGGAACCCAGCCGATTCCGTCGATATAGACACCGTTGAACAGGCCGTAAATTCCCGTAAAGTTCTCATCAATCTCGGCCTTATAGCGCTCGGACTCTTTCACAAGAAAGCTCTCGATCTCCTCTGCGGAGGCGCCGCGCTGCATGAGGTATTCAAGTGTGATGGCAGTCACCTGCAGGACATCCATGCCTTTCGTCAGATAACTGTTGAGCTTTACCGTCTCCTCCTCCAGAGAGCTGCGCCCCATGGCCACCATGTCGGAAACCGCATTGGCGTAGAATGTCGTAAAGCTGTACACCGCCATAAATACGATCGCTATCAATGTAAATAACAGAGTGAATATGTATCGCTTTTTTTCCTTCCGTTCCATGTATACTCCCAACCGGTAATTTTCTCGCATGGGGTTCCCCCCAGCTCTTTTTATTATCTATGATTCGTAGTATTCTGTCAAGCATGAGCCTCTGATACGTCAATATAAGCTCCGGCCTGCAGATTCCACATCTGCGCATACTTTCCGCCCATCTGAAGAAGCTCTTCATGTGTCCCTCGCTCGGCAATCCGCCCGTTCTCAAGCAAAATAATAGAATCCGCAAGGCGCGTGGTGGACAGCCGGTGGGAGATAAAGATCACGGTTTTATCCCTGGTCGCTTTCAGCATGGCGTGGTTCAGCTGGTATTCCGCGATGGGGTCCAGCGCGCTGGAGGGCTCATCCAAAATCATCAGCCCCGCTTTCTGATAAAAAACTCTGGCGATGGCAAGTTTCTGGCTCTCGCCGCCGGACAGATTGACGCCCTTCTCCATGATCTCCGTAGTCAGCTGGGTGTCCAGCCCGTCTTTCATCTGCAGCACCCTCTCCAGAAGGCCGCTGTCGGAAAGCGCCTGCCGGACGGACTCCTCCTCGCAATGGTCTGCAGTATTCATCAGAACGTTTTCTCTCACATTTCCCGCGAAAATCTTGAAATCCTGAAAGACCGTGCCGATGGACTCCCGGTATTTCTCTATCTGATAGTCCCGGATGTCCGTTCCGTCCGCGAGAATGATCCCCTCGTCCACGTCGTACAGCCGCATCAGGAGCTTGATCAGCGTGGTCTTGCCTGCACCGTTGTAGCCCACCAGAGCAATCTTTTCGCCCGGGCGGATATGCAGGGAGATATCCTTCAAAAGGTTCCCGTCCTCCTTGCGGTATGCAAAGGAAACCTGTTTCATTTCGATCTCCTTTGCGCCCTCTGCCGGAAGGAGGCCCTTATCGGAGACAATTTTCGGCTTGTTATTCAGGAAATTCCGCATTTTCTGGACGTAGAGGCTGGTCTCGCAGGCAAAGGGATAAACATCTGTAAAAATGCTCATGCCGCGCTTCAGCCGTCCGAAGGAGTTGTACAAAATCGCCACACTGCTGAAGGACAATGCTCTCCGAACCGTCGCCTGAAACACCAGATAAGTGATGTAGAGCACGTCGCTGAAAAAGCTGTTGCTTATGTACCTTCTCATAAAGCTCAGGAAAAATCTGCGGTTCGCGTTCCGCTTCTCCACCTGATAGACTTCCTCATTAGCCTCCTCGAAGCGGTCGAACAGGACGCCGGAGACCTCCGGGTTCAACCTGAGCTCCTTGGCGTAATCACTCAGGTAAAACACTCTTTTGACGTACTCCCGCTTTCTCTCATGAGGATTTCGGGCAATCCGGATTTTAAATGCCAGACGGTTGTACAGCTGATTAAATGCAAAGGCCATCACGAAGGACACCGCGGCAAACAGAATGGATGCCTTATCCTTCATAAAGAAGTATATTCCCGTGGAAATAAAGATTGCGATTCCCGATGCCGTGTTCTGCAAAAAAGTAATGCAGCGGTCGACCTGATTATCCACCTCGGCGAGTACCAGAACCAGCTGGTTGTAGTATTCCGGATTGTCGTAGCACTCCAAATCCATTTCTTTTGCCTTTTCGTAAAACCGGAGCTTGATCCTCTCCCGGATTTTCGGGCGTTCTTTCTCGATCATGTAATCCCACACGAATGACGTAAATACCATTCCCAGCGTAACGCAGCCGGCTAAAATCAGAAGAAATGCCGCCACCCGGCGGAAGGGATAGTGAAACTCCGCCGCCTCCAGCACGTAACCGATTCCGTAGGTATGTTCAAAGAAAATGGACACCTGATTCCGCACGGAATCCAGCACCGCGAATATCACATATGCGGGCGAAGCCGACAGGCAGAGCTTTATTAAAAACCAGTTGTTTTTCCAGACCTGTGCTGCGGTCTGCTTTGCTGCATCCTTTTCCCGTTTCACAGTGCCGCCTCCTCGTTCTCGTCCAGGGCCAGGTAATTCATGGCCTGCTTTTGATACATCTGCGCATAGCTGCCTCCGCGCTCCATCAGCTGTCTGTGGGAGCCTTCCTCCACCAGTCTGCCGCCCTCGAGCATGAAGACCTTGTCGCAGCTCTTAACGGAGGACAGGCGATGGGAGATAAAGAGCATGGTGTGATCCCTGCCCTCGTGCATAATATTCTGAAACAGCTCATATTCCGCAATGGGGTCGAGGGCGCTGGAGGGCTCATCAAATATTTTGACCGGTGAGTCCTTTGCAAAGGTTCTGGCCACTGCGAGCTTTTGGTTCTCGCCTCCGGACAGGACCGCCCCATCCTCCTCAAATTCCTTCGTCATCATGGTGTGGATTCCTCTGGGCAGGCTCTGCACCTTTTCGAGAACCCCCGCTTTTTTAAGGGAATTTTCCACCAGCTCGTCCTCATTCTCATAGTGCCGTCCCATCAGGACATTCTCCTTAATGGTCATTCCCATGATGCAGAAATCCTGAAAGGTCGCGGCAAACAGTTCCCGGTAAGCGTGAAGATCGTACTCCCGGATATCTCTTCCGTTTACCCGGATGACACCGGAAACCGGGTCATACAGCCGCAGCAAAAGCTTGACAATGGTGGTTTTTCCGGCACCGTTATGCCCCACCAGGGCCGCAGTCTCTCCCTTCTTCAGCGCGAAGGAAAGATTTTTGATCGTCTCCTCATCCTTATAGGAAAAGCACACATGGTCGAACTCCAGACTCTCAAACCCCTTCTCCGGAAGGATTCCCTTTTGATCCTCGGGAATCGTCTCCCGGTACTCCAGAAAGCCTCTGAGGTTATTTATGAACAGGCCGTTCTTCATGATTGCCATGATATCCTCAAACAGATGGATCAAAATCCAGGTCATGGCGACCATGAGACTGCTCATGACCGTGAGCTGGGCCAGAGAAATAGAGCCGGCAACCAGATTGCGGTAAACGGCATAGAGGAGCACTCCCTCAAAGATTATCGTGAAGGTAAACGTGCACCTCCAAAAGTTCATGAATGCACTCGCAAACGCGTATTTCACCGCCACGCGCACATTGTTCTGCGTTGCGTCGTGATACTGTTTTTTCAGAAGCTGGAAAATCTGAAAGAGCCGGATTTCTTTCGCGTAGTCCGGCAGGTACATTGTGCGGTGAACATAGTTCAGCACCTTGTCGTTGGGCGCCTGTTCCTGATACCGCCTGAATTCATACTTGTTCCTCCAGTTTCCGAACAGGAAGTTGCCGGTAAGGGGGCAGATGATAAAGAGCACCGCAAAGTGGTCGATCTCGTACATAAAGCCAAACACGGCAATGGTAGCCACGGCGCCCACCAGAACGCCCCAGAAGCTGGTGATGATGGTGCTGACCTTCGCCTCCGCGCCGTCCATCGCCATGGTGTAGCGGTTGTAGAACTCCGAATCCTCGTAGCATTTAAGCTCCACATTTCTTGCCTTGGCATACAGCTTGCGATAAATGCCCCCGTACAGACGGGTGGTCTGCAGCGGAAGAACGACGTTTTCTGCATAATTGGTATAGAGGTTGATGAGGCAAAAGAGCAGGCCGCAGACAGCGATAAATGCGAAAATTTCGTCAAAGCCCCTGTTTTCGTCCAGTGCGCCCACAATCTCCCTGAGGAAGATCGCGTCGAAAAACACCCACTCGAAATAGCCCGCCAGTCTCATAAAAAACGTGTTGACTACCAGGCTTTTGCTGATGGATGCCCCCAGCTTTAAGGCATACCAGTCATTTTTTATTGTGTTTGAAAAGGATAATTTTTGTTCTTTCATAACTTACAACACCTCAAAGCCAGTATATCACAGGATAAAGATAAAGGAAACCGCTGATTTTAACTTTTACCTGCCAACTTTTGCTTGCATACAGGAGAACTTAGGGGTATTCTTGTGACAGTGCAATAATGGAGGAAACGCCGTGATATTTGGAAAGTACATGAACCGTTATTATTTGAAATACGCGCCGATGCTGCTCCTGGGACTTGCGGCGCTTGTTCTGGTGGATTATTTTCAGCTTCTGGTGCCGGAGCTCTACCGCAGGGTGGTCAACGGTGTGAATGGGGAACTTGTGCCTTTTACGATGGAGGTGCTGCTGGATGACATCTGTCTGCCGATGATTGCCATTATCGTGGCGCTGGTGATTGGCCGGTTTCTGTGGCGGATCTGTTTTTTCAGCTCGGCGATCCGCGTGGAGACCGATCTGCGCAACCGCATGTTTGACCACAGTAAAAATCTGTCTCAGGAGTATTATCAGGTAAACAAGGTGGGGAATCTCATGAGCCTTTACACCAATGATCTGGACACAGTACAGGAGTGCTTCGGCGACGGAGTCCTGATGTTTTTTGACGCGCTGTTTCTGGGTGTGATGGCGGTTATCAAGATGTGGAGGATGGATGCGCTGCTGACCGGCCTGTCCATGATTCCGATGGCGGTGCTATTGGCGATCGGCACAATCCTTGGCAAGGCGATGACCAAAAGATGGGAGAAGCGGCAGCAGGCGTTTTCGGATCTGTCGGATTTCGCGCAGGAGAATTTTTCGGGGATCGCAGTGGTCAAAGCCTTCGTCAAGGAGCTCAGGGAGCTCATGGCGTTTCAAAAGCTCAACAAGCAGAACGAGGAGGTCAATGTGGCCTACACGCGGATTTCGACGTTGCTCAATATTCTGGTGACGCTCTTTGTGGAGTCAGTGATCTGCGTGATTCTGGGCTACGGCGGCTATCTGGTGTATCAGGATCGCTTTGACGCGGGGCAGCTTGTGGAATATATCGGATATTTTACCGCGATTGTCTGGCCGGTTATGGCGATCTCGATGCTGATTGAGAAGACCTCCCGCGGAAAGGCATCCCTAAACCGGATTACGGAGCTCTTAGACGCTCCGGTTCAGGTGACGGACCGCCCGGAGGCAGGGGAAATGGAAAAAATCAGGGGAAAAATTGAGTTTAAGAATCTGACCTTCCGCTATCCGGGCGGGGACCGCGATGTGCTGCGGAACGTTTCCTTTACCGTGGAGGCGGGGGAGAGCGTCGGCATCGTTGGAAGGACCGGCTCCGGCAAGACAACGCTGGTGGATCTGATCCTGCGCACCTACAATGTGCCGGACGGTACGCTGTTTCTGGACGGTCGGGATGTCAACACCGTGACGATCCGCTCTCTGCGGAACGGCTGCGCCTATGTGCCGCAGGACAATTTTCTGTTCTCCGACACCATTTCCCACAATATCGCCTTTGCCGTGGACGATACGCAGGAGGAGGACGTGGAGCTGGCGGCACGGCTCGCGGATGTGCATGACAATATCGCGGAATTCAGGGAGCGGTATCAGACCGTGCTGGGGGAGCGGGGAGTGACGGTATCCGGCGGACAGAAGCAGAGGATTTCGATTGCGCGGGCGCTCCTGAAGAATGCGGCAGTATTGATTCTGGACGATTCGGTCTCGGCGGTGGACACAAAGACAGAGCGGATCATTTTGAATAATCTCAAAGAATGCAGGGCGGGCCGGACGACGATTCTGATCGCGCATCGGATCTCCACCGTGGAGCAGATGGACAAAATTGTCTTTCTGGATGAGGGCGAGGTTGTGGCGGTCGGCACCGGAGAGGAGTTGTACCGCAGCTGTGAGGCATACCGGAGCATGGTGGATTTGCAGCGTTTGGAGGATGAGGTGTCAGGGGGTGAGGAGCATGCGTGAATATCTGCCGCTTTTGATGGTGTTTGCCGTGATTGGGACAATTTCAGCTGTGCTGATTTTCGCTTACGCATTGGTGAAGGACAAAAAGGAGACCATGGGGTTTGAGCGCAGCATGGAGGATAAGGAAATCTTAAAGCGCCTGCTGGCCTATGCCGGACCGTACCGGAGGCAGTTTTTGCTGGTGGGGCTTTTGATTCTGTTTTCCATCGCCTACGATATCGTTTCCCCGCAGATTATCGGGTATATCGAGGAGCTGGTGGTCGGGGATTTTCCGTTAAAAACACTGTTTATCTCTGTGGGAGTCTACGGAGCGCTGCTGATCTTTTCTATGGGCAGCTCCTATCTGCAGGCGGTCATCCTTCAGAAAACAGGACAGCGCATCATATCCAATCTGCGGGAGGATCTCTTTACCCATGTGGAGTCGCTGGACCACAGCCAGCTTCACGAGATTCCGGTGGGGAAGCTTGTGACCCGTGTGACCAATGACACCAACGCCATCTCCATGATGTTTACAAACCTGCTGGTGAATCTGGTGAAAAACTGCTTTGTCATCGTGGGAATCCTTACGGCGATGATTTGTCTGAACTATGAGCTGACGCTGATGGTGCTCTGCTTTGTCCCCTTTATCGTGCTGTTTACGGTGATCTTCCGGAAATTCTCAAGACGGGCCTACCGCAGGGTGAAGGACTGTACGACAGACATCAACACCTACCTGTCGGAAAATCTTTCAGGCATCAAGATCACGCAGATTTTTAACCGCGAGGATATGAAAATGCAGGACTTTATACGCCGAAGCAATGCGCTGGGGAAGGCGAAGCGGCAGGAAATTCTGGTCTTCGGGATTTTTCGGCCTCTGGTCTATATGCTCTATATCAGCTCTGTCTTATGCCTGTTTTATCTGGGAGGGAGAGGCTATATTCGAGAGACCTCCTTTCTGGGCCAGACTCTGACCAGCGGTACGATTGTCACTTTTTACATGTACATTTCA
>CAZNQZ010000011.1:0-18077 GCA_964575245.1 uncultured Lachnobacterium sp.
GGACAAAAAAGAAAAAAACGTTATCATGATAGTACAGGAAAGGAGATCGGGGGGTGTGGGGACCGCTCCCGACCTCCTTCCTGCCTGTGCCTCGGCCAGCAGTGCAGGTAACGACGGTGTATGATCAGCCGAAGACATAATTACGCCAAAAATATAATAATCCACTAAAATATTCAAGCATGCTGCCACCTCCCTTCCAACTGCCCTCATTATAGGCGGAGGGGGCGGTCGGGCGCTGTTTGAACCGGTGGTTGCTTTCCATCAGATATATTTGCGTGGGAGGGCTTATGATTTACGTGTGCATACGGAGCTTTTTTCTATATTGGACCGCGCTGAATGCCTACGGGCATCTGGTGAAGGCCCGGGGGCTGTCGCGGGCGAAAAACGCGGCGGCGTCCGCCGTCCTGTCCCTGCTGGCCTACTGGGGTTATGTGCGGACGGAGGAGGTGAGCAGCCCCCTGGCCCTGCCCATGCTCTGGCTGGCGGTCCTGTTCGTCTACCGGAGCGGGGGAAGGCTCACCTTCGTGGTCGGGATGCTGGCCTACGGGATCGGCTATGCCCTGTACTCGGCCTGCGCGCTGCCGGTCGCATGTCTGTTTTATCGGGGCAATTGGGACAGCATGGATTTTCAGAATGAGCTGTCCCACCTTGTGATAGGAAGCCTGACGCTTCTGATCTGTGAGGCCGTCTTCCGCATCCGGCGGCTGAGCAGGGGCGTAAAGCCGGACACGAAGAGCCCCGTCTTCCGGGCGGCCTTTATCGCGGCTGTGCTCCTGTACGCCTGCGTTCTGGCGGCGGACAGCCAGTATGTCTCAGATACGGGGAGAGTGGTTGCCATGCTGCTTCTGTGCGCGCTGGGATTTCTGTTCTTCGCCGTCTGGCGGTATCTGCTCAGGCGCTACTATATGAAGCGCCTGGTTCATCTGGAGCTGGAGTCCCTCCGGCAGGAGCTGGCGGAGAAGGAGGCGCGGATGCAGAGACTGGAGGAGAGCGGCAGTGTCCTGGCGCAGATCATCCACCGGGACAACAAGCTGATTCCGGCCATGGAGCGCTCCGTGTGCGAATTCCTGCGGTCTGCGGCAGAGCTGCCGGAGCCCCTCACGGACCGCGGAAGGGAGCTGGCGGCTGCGCTGGAGGAGATGGCCCGGGGGCGCCAGGGGATTTTAAGCGCCTACGAGGACGCGCGTGCAGAGATTACAAGAACCGGACATGTCCCTGTAGACGCGATGCTGACCTACATGTATGACCGCGCAAGGGAGCAGCAGATCGAGTATAGGGTGAAGATCAACAGCGGCTTTTCCTCCGTGATTCCGGAATTGATCTCCGGGGCGGACGCAGCGCACCTGTTGTCAGATCTGATCGAAAATGCGATGATTGCGAGCCGGCGCTGTGAGAGGCGCGCGGTTCTGGTCAATCTGAACGTTCTGGATGGAACCCCGGTCATTGAGGTCAGCGACAGCGGGGCGGAGTTTGA
The DNA here is from genome assembly GCA_964575245.1 of uncultured Lachnobacterium sp. Lineage (GTDB taxonomy): Bacteria > Bacillota > Clostridia > Lachnospirales > Lachnospiraceae > Roseburia. The sequence continues at coordinate 1,475 of CAZNQZ010000011.1, forward strand.
CCCCGATGTGTACCAGGATTTGGGCGTGTTTAAGCATTCCACGCATCTTGACGAGGGTGGAAGCGGGATCGGCCTGATGGATATCTGGGAGTGCAAGAGGAAGTATAAGGCTTCCCTGCACATTCTGGAATATGAGCCGGAGAGCGGGAGCTATACAAAAAAGATCGCCCTGGTCTTTGATGGAAAGGACCGCTATCTGATCAGCTCCCACCGCGCGGCGGAGCTGGAGGCAAACAAGGTGCGCGGAAATCTCTATATCCTGCCCCTGCAGTGAGGGGCTCGCTCTCATTCAAATCCCACGGAAGGCGCTCCTGCTGCGCCCCCGTGGGATTGTTCCTCCGCCCCGGCCTGCCCGCGGGCGAGACTCATAAGAACTTCTCGTTTGCCTTCATCTCGCGCAGATACCGCTCATAGTACTCCATGGTGGCGCGGTAACGGCTCTTGGCACAGTAGATGATCTCCCCGTTGGTCAGAGTGATCGAATTGGAACAGCTGTGAATGTACATACAGTTGATCAGGAAGCCCTTCGACGGCTGCATGAAATAAAACGGTTCCAGCAGCTTGTGATAGTACGGCAGCTTTTCCCTCGTGCGGTAGACGACCTTGTCCGGGCAGTGGAAGTCCACATAGTGTCCGTGGCTCTCGAGGTACATGATCTCATCGACCAGAAGTGCAATATTCTTGCGATTCTGGCGCACATGCACATAGCGCCCCCTATGTTCGTTCTCCCACAGATTATTGAGGGAGGAGATCAGCTCTTCCTCCCACATGCTCTTGCGGATGAAGGCATACGGGTGATACTTTACCGCATCGAACACATCGTCATCGTATTCACTGAAGAAGAAAATGTGTGCCTTCGGATGGATGCTCTGAATTTGCTGGGCGACTGAGCAGGAAAGTACGCCATCAACTCTCGTATTCAGAATAATCAGGTGCAGCTGTTTGTCGAAATCATGCAGGAGGGCTGACCCACTGTCATAAATTCGAACAAAAAGGTCGAATCCACGGGGGGAGTAAAAATCAAACAGTATAGACCCAATCTGCTCTGCAAATGACGTATTTTGGTCACAGACTACAACGTTCCACATAGCAAAAACCCCTCTTTCTGTTTTGTTATATTACTATCATATATTGTTGTATCAGAAAACACTGTTAGTTATTGCTATGTTTTATGTTGAAAAATGTTAGTTTTTGTTGAATTGTTTAGATTTTTGCATGTTAAGCGCTGATTTTCCGTCGAATGTTGAAATCCTGTTGGAAAATGGATATAATTGATTGTATATAAAAAAGGGGATAGGGGATCATGGATCGAAAAATGACGATTTTAATAATTGAGGACGATGAGGAGGCGAGAAAAGCGCTGCGCTACGCCATCGAGGAATCCCTGAATCTGGGTTTTCAGAACCAGACGAACCAGGCGCAGGAGGGGCTGGAGATGGTGAGGGATGGGCTGCCGGATGTCGTGATTTTAGATCTGGAGCTGCACATGGGAGGCGGCAACGGGCTTATTTTTCTGGCGGAGCTGAAGAAGATGGAGCTTGCGCACAGGCCGTACATACTGGTCACCACCAACAATTCCAGCGCGATCACCTATGAGCAGGCGAGAAATCTGGGCGCGGATTTTATTATGTCCAAGCATGAAAAGCAGTATTCCCCGAAGAGCGTCGTCGAATTTCTGGAAATTATGCGCGAGACGATCCTGTCAACGCACATAAGCAATGGCGGGAAGGCAGTGGTCTCAGAGGAGTCGCGCAGGCAGAAGCATATTCAGCGGATACAGAGAGAGCTTGACCTGATCGGGATCAGCCCGAAGGCGGTGGGCTATCAGTATCTGACCGACGCGATTCTTCTGGCCTATCAGGACCCGCAGCCGAACCTGTGCCGCAAGCTCAGCGAAAAGTATCACAAGACGGATACAAGTATTGAGCGGGCGATGCAGAACGCGATCAACCGCGCCTGGAGAATTACGGCCCCGGACGATCTGCTGGAGCATTACACTGCAAGAATCCGCTCGGACAAGGGCGTTCCGACGCTCATGGAGTTTGTGTGTTACTACGCGAAGGTTCTGAAACAGGATATGACATAAACGGGAGTAAAGCCAATGAAAGAAACCGAGGAATTGAGTGCTAAGCAGGCGGCCCTTGTGAGCGAGCTGTGCGAGCTGCTGAAGCAGACATCCTGTGCGGACGCTCCGTCGAGGGTGCAGATTTGCGATAAGGTATGGGAGGTGCTGGTCGGGTTTGAGGGATACACGTTTTATACTTACCGGGGGCTGGATTTTCAGTACGAGATCCGGGGGTATGAGCTGTTTGTGTCCAGAAAAGAGAAATCCGTGACGCGTTCCTCCGTGGAGATCGCGATTGAAAAGGCGCTTGAGAGGGACCGGATCGTGACCGGCCCCAAACAGCTCAAGGTATTCGGGGCCAGCTATCTCTATCCGGTCTTCCAGAAAATCGGGTGTATTTGCTGTTGTTCTTCTCCAGCTCCTGCATCTTCATAGCGCGGACCTTGAGGGGCAGCCCAAAGAGAGTGATGAAGCCCTCCGCGTCGTGGTGGTCATAGAGGTCTCCCGTGGTGAAGCTCGCCAGAGATTCGTTGTAGAGCGAGTAGGGAGAGGTAGTGCCGGCCTTGATGATGTTGCCCTTGTAGAGCTTGAATTTCACCTCTCCGGTCACATACTCCTGCGTGGAGGTGACGAAGGCCTGAATCGCCTCGCGCAGGGGAGTGAACCATTTGCCCTCGTAGACGACCTGGGCCAGCTTGTTCCCCATGTCCTTTTTTACCTCCATTGTCGCGCGGTCTAAGACCAGCTCCTCCAGCTGATCGTGGGCTTCCATGAGAATGGTTCCCCCCGGTGTCTCGTATACTCCGCGGGACTTCATGCCCACCACGCGGTTCTCCACGATGTCCACGATGCCGATGCCGTGCCTGCCGCCCAGCTCGTTGAGCCTGCGGATGATGTCGCTTACCTTCATATTCTCGCCGTTGATGCTGACGGGAACTCCCTTTTCAAAGGCGAGGGTCACATACTCGCCCTTGTCCGGCGCCTTTTCCGGGGAGACGCCCAGCACCAGCAGGTGATCGAAGTTTGGCTCGTTGGCGGGGTCCTCCAGCTCCAGACCCTCATGGCTGATGTGCCAGAGATTGCGGTCGCGGCTGTAGCTGCTGTCGGTGGAGAAGGGAAGGTCGATGCCGTGGGCCCTGCAGTACTCGATCTCCGCCTCGCGGGAGTCCATCTTCCACTTGTCGTTCCGCCAGGGAGCGATGACCGCAAGGTCCGGAGCCAGCGCCTTGATGCCCAGCTCGAAACGGATCTGGTCATTTCCCTTTCCGGTGGCGCCGTGACAGATGGCGACTGCCCCTTCCTTTCGGGCTACCTCCACCAGCTTTTTGGCGATGCCGGGCCTTGCCATGGAGGTTCCCAGCAGATATTTGTGTTCGTACACCGCGCCCGCCTGCACACAGGGCATGATGTAGTCCTCACAGAACTCGTCGATGATATCTTCAATGTAAAGCTTGGATGCGCCGGAGAGCTTTGCGCGCTCCTCGAGCCCGTCCAGCTCCTCGCCCTGTCCGCAGTTGATGCAGCAGCACACCACGTCGTAGTCGTAATTCTCCTTGAGCCACGGGATGATGGCGGTGGTGTCCAGACCGCCGGAGTAAGCCAATACAACCTTTTCTTTCATAACCGATTCGTCCTTTCCATAAGTATTCATCATGAATGTAATGCAGATTTACTATACAACATCCCTATTTAGAAAGCAAGTGCAAATATATACATAAAAATGTATAAATATACATAAATTTGTGAATATTTTCTATTTACGCGGGGGCGGAGGTGTACTATGATATGATACAAGGGCTTAGTGACCCGTACTTCATAGTTTTTTGGAAAGGATAAGGGGATTATGATAAAGGTCGGAATTATCGGAGCGACCGGCTATGCCGGTGCGGAGCTGGTGCGGATCCTGCAAAACCACCCGGAGGCGCAAATCGTCTGGTTCGGCTCCCGCAGCTATATCAATGAGAATTATGCGGATATTTACCGGAATTTTTTTGAGCTGGTGGATGCCGAGTGCATGGACGATAATCTGGAGGAGCTGGCGTCGAGGGTGGATGTGATTTTCACTGCGACTCCGCAGGGCTTTCTGGCGTCGCTTTTGACGGAGGAGCTCTTGCGCAGGGTCCGGGTGATTGATCTGAGCGCGGACTACCGGATTAAGGATGTGGCCGTCTACGAAAAGTGGTACGGGATCAGCCACAGGAGCCCGCAGTTCATCGGCGAGGCGGTGTACGGGCTGTGTGAGGTCAACCGCGCCCAGGTGACGGAGAAGACGAGGCTGATCGCCAACCCCGGCTGCTATACGACCTGTTCGATTCTTGCGGCTTACCCGCTGGTGAAGGAGGGGCTGATCGACGCGGATACACTGATTATCGACGCGAAGTCCGGCACCTCGGGAGCCGGACGCGGGGCGAAGACCCCCAATCTGTTCTGCGAGGTCAATGAGAGCATAAAGGCCTACGGGGTCTGTACGCACCGCCACACGCCGGAGATCGAGGAGCAGCTTGGCCGCGCGGCGGGGCGTCAGATCACGGTGAATTTTACCCCGCATCTGGTTCCGATGAACCGCGGGATTCTCGTCACGGAGTACGCGTCCCTCGTGAGGGGGGCCGGCGGGAATTACCCGGCAGAGGAGGAAATCCGCGCGGTGTACGACAAATATTACGCCGGAGAGCAGTTTGTGCGCGTGTTAAAAAAGGGTGTCTGCCCGGAGACCCGCTGGGTGGAGAACAGCAACTATATGGATGTAAATTTTGTGATTGACGAGAGAACGCACCGGATCGTGATGATGGGGGCTTTGGACAATCTGGTAAAGGGAGCGGCAGGACAGGCAGTGCAGAACATGAATCTGATGTTCGGGCTTGCGGAGGCGGAGGGCCTTCGGATGGTTCCCTGTTTCCCGTGAGAGTAAGAGGGCTGGCTATGGAGACAAATTGGAATTATCGGATCAGGGTGATGACGGAGGCGGACTACGACGCGGTGTACGGAGTATGGCAGAAAATCCGCGGGTTTGGAATCCGCTCCATCGACGACTCCAGGGAGGGCGTCGCGCGTTTCCTGAAGCGGAATCCCTCCACAAGCATGGTGGCGGAGTTTGAGGGAGAGATTGTCGGGGCGATCCTCTGCGGGCATGACGGGAGGCGTGGCTGTCTGTACCATGTGTGTGTGCGGGAGGACTGCAGAAACCATGGCATCGGAAAATCTATGGCCGTGGCCTGCATGAGGGCGCTGCGGGAGGAGGGCATCAACAAGGTGAGCCTGATTGCCTTCAAGAGCAACGCGCTGGGCAACCACTTCTGGAAGGGTGCGGGGTGGACGTTCCGCGAGGATCTGAACTACTACGATTTCACGCTGAACGAGGCGAATATAACAAGGTTTAACCAGTGAGGTGTATGAGATGAGTGACAATAATATGGAGAAGATACTGGAGAAGGCGGAGGTGCTGATCGAGGCCCTCCCCTATATCCAGCGCTTTAACCGGAAGATCATTGTGGTGAAATACGGCGGCTCCGCCATGGTGGACGAGGAGCTGAAACGGAGTGTGATTCAGGATGTGACGCTTTTAAAGCTGGTGGGCTTTAAACCGATCATCGTCCACGGCGGCGGCAAGGAGATCAGCCGCTGGGTAGAAAAGGGCGGCAAGGAGGCGGAGTTTGTAAACGGGCTGAGAAAAACGGACGCGGAGACGATGGAGATCGCCGAGATGGTGTTAAACCGCGTGAACAAGTCATTGGTTTCCATGGTGCAGGAGCTGGGCGTTCTCTCCGTGGGGATCAGCGGCAAGGACGGCGGGCTTCTGCGGGTGGAAAAAAAGTTGTCCGGCGGGCAGGATATCGGCTATGTGGGAGAGGTCAGGACCGTCAACCCCAAAATTCTTTTCGATCTTCTGGAAAAGGATTTTCTGCCCATCGTCTGTCCGATCGGGCTGGATGACAGCTATGACACCTTCAATATCAACGCGGATGACGCAGCCTGTGCGATTGCGCGGGCGGTGTCCGCGGAGAAGCTGGCGTTTCTGTCGGATATTGAGGGCGTCTGCAGGGACCCGAAGGACAAGAGCACGCTGATCTCGGAGCTCACCGTCTCGGACGCGAGGAAGCTGATCGGGGACGGCTACATCGGCGGGGGCATGCTGCCGAAGCTGAACAACTGTATTGAGGCCATTGAGAACGGCGTATCCCGCGTGCATATCTTAGACGGGAGGATCGCGCACTGCCTGCTCCTTGAGATCTTCACCAACAGGGGGATCGGAACGGCGATTCTGGGAGATTCCGAGGAGCGGTTTTACAATGTGCAGAAAGGGGGCGAATGACTGTGAATCAGGAGGAATATATCAGTCAGGCGGAGCGGGAGCTGGTACACACCTACAACCGCTTCCCGCTGGTGCTTGAGCGCGGAGAGGGCGTTCATCTGTACGATACGGACGGGAAAGAGTATCTGGACTTCGCGGCGGGCATTGCGGTGTGCGCGCTGGGCTACGGAAATAAGGCCTATGAGAGGGCGCTTGCGCAGCAGGCGGGGAAACTGCTGCACACTTCCAATCTCTACTACAATGTGCCGACCACTGAGGCGGCGAAAAAGGCGTTAGCCGCCAGCGGGATGGACCGCATATTCTTCACGAACAGCGGTACGGAGGCCATCGAGGGGGCCATCAAGGCGGCGAAAAAATACGCCTTCACCAGAGACGGACACGCCGGACACGAGATCATTGCCATGAAACACAGCTTTCACGGGAGGAGCATCGGAGCCCTTTCCGTGACCGGGAACGCCCACTATCAGGAGCCCTTTGCGCCGCTGATGCCCGGAGTAAAATTTGCGGATTTCAATGATCTTGCGAGTGTTAAGGCGTTGGTCACGGAAAAAACCTGCGCTGTTATTATGGAGACGGTACAGGGGGAGGGAGGCATCTATCCCGCCGGGCAGGAATTTTTGGAGGGCGTGCGCGCGCTCTGTGACGACAATGATATTCTGTTGATTCTAGACGAGATCCAGTGCGGCATGGGCCGGACGGGGACGATGTTTGCATGGCAGCACTACGGGGTGAAACCGGACATTATGACCTGCGCGAAGGCGCTGGGCGGCGGCGTCCCGGTGGGGGCCTTCTTCCTGACGGAGCGGGTGGCAGAGCGGTCGCTGGCACCGGGGGACCACGGCACGACCTACGGGGGAAACCCCTTTGTCGGGGCGGCAGTCTCGGCAGTGTTCGACCAGTTTGAGGAGCTGGGGATTCTTGCAAATGTCAACCGGGTTGCGCCCTATCTGGAACGCAGGCTGGATGAAATGGTGGAGCGGCATGATTTCCTGACGGCGCGGCGCGGCATGGGGCTCATGCAGGGCATACAGTGCACGCTTCCGGTGGCGGCTGTGGCTGCTGCCGCCTTGAAGCAGGGGCTTATCGTGATCACGGCGGGGGCGGATGTGATCCGTCTGGTGCCGCCTCTTGTCATCACGGAGGCCGATGTGGACGAAATGGTGGAGCGGCTGGAGCAGACATTTTTAATTTGCCAATGAAATATACTTGTAATAATTGTATAAAATCGTTAAAATAGAGAGTGCATTAAGGCTCCTTCACAGAATGACTGTTTTGTGAAAGGAGATACGATATGAGGCATATCATCAAAAGTGGAACAGGGATTGTGCTGGCTCTGCTGCTTGCGGGCTGTAAGGGAGAGACCGGGGACGGGAGCTTTCTTCTGGATGCGCAGAGAGGGGAGCCGGCCATTTCCGGGGAGACGGGAGGAGAGCCGGATGAGGAGCCGCGTTCCGCCGCGCAGCGGGAACGCCTCTTTATCTATGTCTGCGGACAGGTCAGGCGTCCGGGGGTATATGAGCTGCCGGAGGGCAGCCGGATCTGCGACGCGCTGGAGGCAGCCGGAGGGCTGACGGATCTGGCGAGCCCGGATTACTGGAATCTTGCGAGGCTCTTAGAGGACGGGGAGATGCTCTTTTTCCCGACGGAGGAGGAGGCGGAAAAGAGGCGGGACCCGTCGGGTGCGGCGAAGGAAACGGACGTCAGGGTGAACATCAACACGGCGGACGCGGACCGTCTGGCGACGCTGCCGGGGATCGGCAAGGTCCGGGCAGCCGCGATCCTTGCTTACCGGGGCAGGAACGGCGCCTTTTCCTGCAGGGAGGATCTTCTGCAGGTGTCCGGTATCGGAAACGCGCTTTTTGAGAGCATAAAGGATTTTATAACAGTTGATTGAGGTGTAATATGGCAAAGAGAGTTCTCGTGGTGGACGATGAAAAATTGATTGTAAAGGGCATCCGTTTCAGTCTGGAGCAGGACGGCATGGAGGTGGACAGCGCCTACGACGGCGAGGAGGCACTCAACCTCGCAAAGAGCAATCCATACGACATGGTCCTTCTCGACATCATGCTGCCCAAGATGGATGGTTTTGAGGTTTGTCAGGCAATTCGTGAATTCTCGAACATGCCTATCGTGATGCTGACTGCAAAGGGCGATGATATGGACAAAATTCTTGGCCTGGAGTACGGGGCGGACGACTATATCACCAAGCCGTTCAATATTCTGGAGGTAAAGGCGAGAATCAAGGCGATTATGCGCCGGACCGGCGGGCCGAAGGAGAAGGAAAAACGTGCGATGGTGATCGAGAAGCAGGATCTGCGCCTGGACTGCGACAGCCGCAGGCTTTATGTCAAGGGGCAGGAGGTCAACCTGACTGCGAAGGAGTTTGACCTTCTTGAGCTGCTCGTCCGGAACGAAAACCGGGTGTACAGCAGGGAAAATCTGCTGGAGCTCGTGTGGGGCGAGGATTTTCCGGGCGATGTGCGCACGGTGGATGTTCATGTCCGGCGGCTGCGCGAGAAGATCGAGTCAAACCCGAGCGAGCCCAAGTATGTACACACGAAGTGGGGAGTGGGCTATTATTATAATCAGAAGTAGCAGGGGAAGGCTTTTGCATGCGTAAGAATACCAGATTCTTTCAATTTCTGAAAAGTTTAAAATTCCGGCTGATCCTGCTGATTCTCGTCCTTGCGACTGTACCGAGCCTGATTTTGAGCGTGGGGATTATGCGCTCCTACAGCTCACGGGCGGTGTCGATCCGGGCGGGAGAGGTTTTAAGCCAGGCGAAGATACTGGCCAATCAGATCGCGACGAGCGAGTATATGAGCATGGGGAATGTCAAGTCCGGCACCATACAGGCGCAGATTGATCTGCTGACAAAGATCTATGACGGGCGTGTCATCATTGTGGACAGGAATTTCAAGGTTTATCACGACACCTACAACCTCGATGACAACAAGACGATCATTGCGGAAGAGGTGATGCGCAGCTTCAAGGGGGAAGATGTCTCGAACTACGACGCCGTGAACCATTACATTGAAATGACGATCCCCATCAGCGATCCGGAGGACATCAGCGGGACGGTGCTGGGCGTCATGGTTGTAAGTGTTTCCACCGATAATATCGAACTGAATTATCTCTATCTCAGCAAGATGGCAATGATCATCCAGATGATCGTGGTGCCCGTGATGCTGTTTTTCGGCATTCTGCTGATTCTCTATAATGTCCGTCCGCTGTCGGCGCTCTCTGAGGGGATCGGCGCAATTCGGGACGGCTACGGGGCGGAGACGCTTCAGGTCAACAATTACACGGAGACGAGGCAGATCTGCAAATGCTTTAACGAGATGATTGCGCGGATGAAGGTGATGGACGACACCAGGCAGGAGTTCGTCTCCAACGTGTCCCACGAGCTGAAAACGCCCCTCACCTCCATGAAGGTACTGGCGGATTCCATCAACAGTATGCCGGATGCCCCGAAGGAAATGTATCAGGAATTTATGGGGGACATCACCGGCGAGATTGAGCGCGAGACCAAGATTATCAACGATCTGCTCTCTCTGGTGCGGATGGACAAGTCGTCGGCGGATTTGAATATTGTCTCAGTCAACATCAACGAGATGATCGAACAGATTCTAAAGCGCCTGCAGCCGATCGCGGACCGGCAGAGGGTGGAGCTGGTTCTGGAGAGCTTCCGTCCGGTGACGGCGGATGTGGATGAGGTGAAGCTCACACTCGCGTTCACGAATCTGGTGGAGAACGCGATCAAATATAACCGGACGGACGGTTCGGGCTGGGTGCATGTGTCGTTAAACGCGGATCACCAGTATATGTTTGTGAAGGTGCAGGACTCCGGAATCGGGATTCCGGAGGAGTCTCTGGATCAGATTTATGAGCGGTTCTACCGTGTAGACAAGTCTCACTCCCGCGAGATCGGGGGGACGGGGCTCGGCCTTGCCATTACAAGGAGTGCAATCCTGATGCACAGGGGGGCGATCAGGGCACACTCGGTATTGGGGGAGGGGACGACATTCGATGTCCGCATTCCGCTGAACTACATCGCATAGGAGAAAGCGCATGGATAAGATGATGCGGGTTCTGCTGCTGGCCCTTCTGGCCCTTGTGCTGACCGGCTGCGGCAGTGACCCAAAAAAAGGAGAATATCTGGTCTATTACCTCAATTCGGGAGTGACGCGCGTGGTCGGTCAGGAGTCGGGGATTGAGTGGGGCAGCGGGGGCAATATCGTGGAGGAGCTGCTCGCGGCCCTCGCCACGCAGCCCAAGAATTCCTCCCTGCGCCAGACGATTCCCGCGAGTGTGAAGGTGCAGAACTACACGGTGTCCAGCTATCAGATCACGGTGGATTTCAGCAGCGAGTATTACAACCTGTCCCCGATCGAGGAGGTGCTCACCCGGGCGGCGGTCGCAAAGACCCTGTTTCAGGTGGACGGCTGCTCTTATGTGCTCATCACGGTGGATTCCAAGCCCTTTGTAAACAGCAACGGAGTGACGGTCGGGAGTATGCGCTCGGACAGCTTCGTGGAAAATCCGGGCCAGCAGATCAACTCCAGTATGCGGACCGTGCTCAGGCTCTACTTTGCGGACAAGAGCGGCAGCGGGCTTCTCGAGGAGACCCGCGTGGTCTATTACAGCTCCAATATCTCCATGGAAAAGCTGGTGATGGAGCAGATGATCGAGGGTCCGAAGACGTCGGGCATGCTGGCGACGATCCCTGCGGGGACGAAGCTGATTAACGTGTCGGTGGTGGACCGCATCTGTTACATCAGTCTGGACGAGACTTTTTTGAATCAGAATTCAGAGATTTCGGAGCAGACGGTTTTGTTCTCGATTGTGAACTCCATGACGGAGCTGGCAAACGTGGACAAGGTGCAGATCTCCATCAACGGGGACACCAGCGGAAAATGCCGTTACGCCTTTCCGCTTGCGACGCTCTACGAGAAGGACGAAAGTCTGATCATCTCGGAGACACAGGTTGAGGAGACGGAGAAGAAGGATAAAAAATCGAAGAAATAACAAAATTAAGGAGTGTATGTGAGGAAAAGACCCTTTCTTTTGCTTGCGTGCATGTTTCTGGCGGGAATACTGCTTTGCGGATATCACATATGGATTCCGGCGCCCGTGCTCCTGTTGTCGGGTTGGTTTGTGTTCAGACAGGAGCGGGGAGTGCGGCGGAGAATTCTGCTGACGGCGGCGCCTGTGTTTCTGCTGGCGGGGGCATTCTGCATGGGAGGCAGAATGCGCTTCCGCGGCAGGTATCTGCCGGAGCTTGAGGACGGACAGGAGATCCGTCTTGTGGGAGAGGTCGCATGGATCGAGGAAAAACCCCGGTGCGTGTATGTTTATCTGACAGACTGTGTGCTGTCTTCCCGTATGCCCTGCAATGATGTGCTGGCATACGCGTCAACCGGCGAATTTTCTGTCGGACAAATCCTGACTGTGCGGGGAATGGTTGCTCTGTTTCGCGGCGCACCCAATGAGGGCGGCTTTGACGCTGCGCGCTTTTACCAGAGCAGGGGAATTGATTTTAGTCTGCGGGACTGCAGGGTGGAGCGGGTCTGCAGAGAGGCGCGCCCATGGCAGCGCGCGCTTTTTGGGCTGCGAGCGCGGCTGCAGAGGAGCATTGAGGAATGTGGAGGTGCGGACGGGCTGCTTGCGGCGATGCTGCTCGGGGAAAAGGCCGGGCTGGACTCCGAGGTGAAGCAGCTGTATCAGAGGGCGGGGATTGGCCATATTCTGGCGATTTCCGGCCTACATGTCACACTCTTAGGGATCGGCTTTTACCGTCTGCTGCGGCGGCTGGGGCTGCGCTGTTCCACGGCGGGAGGGCTGGCGGCGCTTTTTGTGTCCGCCTACGGCATATTGACCGGAGGGAGCGTTCCCACTGTCCGCGCGGCTGCTATGGTGCTCCTGTTTCTGTTTGCGGACGTGCTGGGGCGGGGCTACGACATGCTGAATGCGCTCGGGCTGGTCTGCATTGCGCTGCTTTGGGAAAATCCGTTTCTCGTCGGTTACACCGGTTTCTGGTTCTCCGTGCTTGCGGTGCTGGGTGTGGGCGCGGTGGGACCGGTTCTGACCGGCTATGCAATGCATTCCGGAGAGGAGGAGACGCGGCCTCCGGGCGAAAAAAAGCGCGTGCGCATGGCCCGCGCGGCTCAGGAGAGCCTGTGGATGAGCCTTGGCATCCAGCTTGCGACGCTCCCGCTGGTCGCGCACAGCTACTGTGAAATCCCGGTGTATGCGCTGCTTATCAACATGATCGTGCTCCCTCTTGCAAAATATCTGCTGGCGCTGGGCTGCGCTGCTGCGGTTCTTGGAATGGTAAGCGCTGCTGTCGGCTCGTTTTTCATGGCAGGCTGCAACCGGATTCTGTGGCTGTATGAAATGCTGTGTGATACCGCGCTCAAGCTTCCCGGTGCCCGGCTCATCGCAGGCTGTCCGCACCCGTGGCAGATTTTGGCATACTATCTGCTGCTCTCTGTGCTGCTGCTTTTCATGCACAGGCGCACGCAGGCGCGCGCAGGGGCTGTCCGTGTTTCGGCGGTCCTGTGCGGCGTCCTCGGGCTGTCCGCGGCGCTTGTGCTGCGCCCGGCAGGAGGCTTCGAGATCGATGTGCTTGACGTGGGGCAGGGAGACGGGATCTATCTGCGCACGGAGTCGGGAATTTCCCTGTTTATCGACGGGGGGAGCACGGATGTGGCGGGGGTGGGGGCTAACCGCATTCTGCCGTTTCTGAAATACCGGGGCGTGAAGAAAATAACCTGCTGGCTGGTCAGCCATGCGGACAATGACCATGTGAACGGATTGGAGGAGGTGCTGGGCAGCGGGTATCCCGTGGAGCACCTGATTCTTGCGGAGGCCGCGCGCTGGGAGGAGAGGACGGCGGCGCTGGCGGCGCTCGCAGAGCGCTGCGGCACACAGGTTCACTACATGCAGGCGGGAGACTGCCTGCAGTCGGGGGAAACGGTTCTGCGCTGTCTCTATCCGGAGGGGGGAGATAAATCCCATGGGAACCCGACGTCAGAGGTGCGCGGCGGGAAGGCGGACCTCAACGCGCTCTCGCTGGTTTTGGTGCTGGAATACAGGGATTTCCGGGGAATTTTTACCGGAGATATTCCGGAGGCTGTGGAGAGGGAGCTTTTGGAGAGGAGCGCGTGTGCGCCGGTAAACTTTTACAAAGCGGCGCACCACGGCTCCAAATTCTCGAACAGCCGTGATTTTCTGCAGGCGCTGCGCCCCGGTGTCGCAGTCATTTCCTTCGGCAGGGACAACCGGTTTGGGCATCCGCATCCCGAGGCGGTGGAGCGCATCGCAGAGAGCGGGGCAAGCATATTTTTGACCCCGGAGTGCGGGCAGATCACGGTAAAGCTGAGGGATGAAAGGTTTCTGACAGTTATTCGGCGCTGTCCGCCATAGCCTGGCTGATCTCCGGATAACGGATCTGTCCGCTGGCGCGGTCAAACAGACCGAAGCGCTCTCCGTCTCCCTCAAAGCAGTTGTTGTCCCAGCAGAAACAGGTGATGCCTCTGGCCCTCGCGGCTGCTACATAGCAGGAGGAAAAGTCCACGCGGGCGCTGAGGTTGCCGTCTTTTTCCATCGCGCCGAACTCGCCGATGACCACCGGGATACCCTTGCTCGTAAACTTTTTGTAGAGGCTGTCCATAAAGCCGACCATGTTGTTTACATCGGTTTTGTTTTTGCTGGACCAGCTGGAGGTGCCTGGCGATTCCAGCGCAAAGCTGTACGGCGTGTAAGCGTGCACGGAGACAATTATGTGGTGATCACTGCCGGACGAATCACTGGGGAGAAGGAAGCCGTCGTTCAATGCGCCGTCCGGAGAGGCACAATAGCCCGGGCACATGAGGTAGCGCGATTGGTTATTGCCGCCGGAGGAGCGCACAGTGTCCACGAAGGCCTGATTGATCTGGTTAATGCACTGGATCGCGTCCCTGCAGTCGGCGGAATTGGGGTCAATCCACCACTCGTTGGTATGTCCCACCAGCCTTGGCTCGTTGCACGCCTCAAAGATGAGATGCTCGTCGTAACCGCTGAAACGCGCGGAGAGCTGCTGCCAGATGGCGGTCACATAGCGGAGGGAGCGGTCGAGGTCCTGGCTCGTCGGGTACAGGAACTCCCTGCTGTTGTCGTGGTGAATATTAATGATTACATACAGATCCTGATCGATGCAGTAGTCAACCACCTCGTTGACCCGGTCGAGCCATGTGCTGCTGATTGTGTATTTGTCAGGGTCCGAGAGGTGGTTGTGCCACGACACCGGGATACGGACGGAGCGAAAGCCCGCGTCTTTGATGGCCGTGATGTGCTCCTTCGTCGTCTTCTGACCGCACCATGCGGACTCGTATTCGAGCTCGTCGCTGATCCAGGAGCAGTCGACAGCGTCAAAGGCGTTGCCGAGATTCCAGCCGAGGGTTAAGCGGTGAACAAAGTCAAGCCCCTCGCTCTCCGGGAGGGCAAATTCGCCGGCCCCGGGCTTTTGCGTGGAGGGTGCCTGAGATTCCGGCTGGGTCTGAGATTCCGGCTGGGTCTGGGATTCGGTCGGAGCCTGTGACTCGGTCGGAGCCTGTGATCCGGGCCTGGGCCCGGACTCGGACTCGGTCGGGGCCTGTGAATCCGGCCCGGGATCGATCGTCTCTACGGTCCCGCAGGCCGTCAGGCAGAGAATTCCAGAAATAATAATTGTCAGAAACTGGTTTTTTCTGATTGATAACATGGCGGTGTTCTCCTTTATGTAAATGATATATCATGATATCACACCGTTTAAAATTTGAAAAGAGAAAATCAGGTGTTGATGAGTTTACGCTTTTGGTCTATAATAGGATGAAATTGTCAGTTGTGAAAAAAAGGAAGAAATCCAGAAAAATTCTCGCATGTATTGCGTGCTTACCGCGGACAATAAAATAAAAAGCGAGGGAAATTCATGTATGATTGTTTGATTATCGGAACAGGACCGGCCGGATTTTCGTGCGCGCTGAATTTAAAAATTCACACCCGGCAGTTTCTGTGGTTCGGGAACAGCCGGATGAGCGATAAGGTCTTGAAGGCTCCGGGGGTGGACAATTATCCGGGGCTGCCGGGCGTCACGGGGCATGAGCTCTTTGAGGCGCTCGACGCGCACCGGAGACAGATGGGGATTGCGGTCACGGAAAAACAGGTAACAAATATTATGCCGGCGAACCACGGCTATATGGTGCTGGCGGACAACGAGGTTTACGAGGCGAGGACGCTTGCGCTCTGTACTGGCGCATCGAACGCAAGGCCCCTTCGTGGGGAGGAGGAGTTTTTGGGCCGCGGGGTGAGCTACTGTGCCACATGCGACGGGAATTTCTATAGGGGGAAGCGGATTGCTGTGTACGCAGACTCACCGAGGTTTGAACACGAGGTGGAATTTCTGGCCGGGATTGCAGATTCCGTGGATTTTTATCCCTCATACCCCAAGCCGGGCGCCATAAGGGATAATGTGCATGTCAGCGCGGATCTTCCGGTGGAGATTACTGGCTCGCTGAAGGCGAGTGCGCTCACGTTAAAGAGCGGTCAGACGCGCGAGGTGGACGGGGTGTTTCTTCTGCGGAATGCCATTGCACCCGCGGTCATGTTAAAGGGCCTTGCCGTGGAGAACGGAAGCATTTCGGTGAACCGGAGGCAGGAGACGAACCTGCCGGGATGTTATGCGGCGGGGGATTGTACCGGCCGGCCATACCAGTATGCGAAGGCAGTGGGAGAGGGCAATGTTGCGGCACACGCAATTATTGAGTATCTTGCGGAGTTAGACAAAAAGGAGAGATGAGCCTGTGAAAACTGAGGACAAAAGAGAAAAACGGATCAAGCGTCTGATCATTGCGGGGATTGTGCTCTGCGCGCTGATTGCATGCTATCTGATTGTCGCGTTTTCCAATATCCCCTTCATAAAAAAATGGAGGACGATCTATATTGAGACGGCAATGACCACCAACAGCCACCAGTGGCTTGCAACGATGCTTTTCCCGGACAGCATTATCGACCAGGTCATGGCAGATTTTGAGGAGAGGCAGAAGGAGCAGCAGGGGCTGGAAAGCAAATGGGAGACAGAGTCGGGGTCGGAGACAGAGCCGGAGTCGGAGGTAAAGGATCCGAAAACGGTATTCTACGAGGCTTATGAGGAGCTGGATTCCGAGTCTGTGCGCAGGTATCTGGACGCGCATCCGGAGCTGACAGTGAAC
>CAZNQZ010000012.1:0-17663 GCA_964575245.1 uncultured Lachnobacterium sp.
GTGTTTCCCTTGGCCGGACTATTTGTGACTAATTGATCGTAAATCCCGTTTCCGTCAAACGCGAATTCTCTTATATAGGAATCACTGTATCTGAGAGCATTGATTACCAGATACCCCGCCGCTTTCCTGTCGGCAGAAAAATTAATACAATAACCATTCAGTGTCCCGTCCAGATCTTTAATTGGAATTACGCCTGAAATGGTCGTGTTATCAGAATAATTTGCGGCAATCCACTTTGATCCGGCACGCATACATTCATCAATTGTAATATATTCCGAATTATCGGGGTTTGTTACTCTCGTGGCAGCGGAAATATCTGTTGCCATGCCAAGCATCAAAACAACTATAAGTAATAAAACCTTTATTTTCTTCATAACTGCCTCCATCCCGCCGCATGTGCCGGCAGCATATTTTTATTTACATTCAGCTTCTCAGCTTTTTAAAGCAATGCAAACGATTTCGGGTACAATGGAATCACCCCCTCTTCTCCTATGGGTTATTCCGAAATATTTTTTTCGTCACAATTATCAAGATATATGTATTAATAAGACTAACATATCATAGATCAGGAAGATAGTAAAGTATAAGGATGGAATCTGGCAAAATCACCCGCATTCTGGCAAAAAGGGAGCTACTGCCCGCAGGCGGTAGCTCCTTGAGTTTACAACATATTTCCGGCAATAAATGGTATCAGACATTAAAACGGAACAGAATGACGTCTCCGTCCTTTACTATATAATCTTTCCCCTCCAGACCGACAATCCCTTTTTCCCTGGCGGCGGACAGACTGCCGCAGTCCAGCAGATCCTGATAATTGACCACCTCCGCCCGAATAAATCCGCGCTCGAAATCGCTGTGGATTTTGCCCGCTGCCTGGGGGGCTTTGGTTCCCTCCCGGATCGTCCACGCGCGGCATTCATCCTCGCCTGCGGTCAGAAAGCTGATCAGCCCCAGCAGATGGTAGCTTGCCTTAACCAGCCGATCCAGCCCGGACTCCGCCAGCCCCAAATCCTCCAGAAACATTGCCTTCTCATCCTCTGCAAGCTCCGCGATCTCCTGCTCAATCTGTGCGCAGATCACAAAGACGGCACTGCCCTCCTCCTGCGCGATTTTCTGGACGGAGGCAACCATGGAGTTGCCTGCCCCGTCATCCGCCAGATCAGCCTCTGCAACATTGGCGGCATAGATCGTTTTTTTGGCGGTGAGAAGGTTGTAGGCTGCAAACCATGCCTGCATGTCCTCGTCCTCCGGCACGGCGAACTGTCTCGCCATGCGGCCATCCTCCAGATGTTTTTTTACCGCCTCCAGGAGCTCCAGCTCCTTCGCCAGCGTCTTGTCCATCCGCGCCTGCTTGGAAACCTTTGCGATTCGCCGCTCCAATATTTCGATATCCGAGAAAATCAGCTCCAGATTGATGGTTTCAATATCCCTTGCCGGGTCGATGCTGCCGTCCACATGTACGATATTCGCGTCCTCAAAGCAGCGCACGACATGTACGATGGCGTCCACCTCGCGGATGTTGGCAAGGAACTGGTTTCCGAGCCCTTCTCCCTTGCTTGCACCCTTCACAAGCCCGGCAATGTCCACGAACTCGATCGTCGCAGGCGTAACCTTTTTCGTGTGATACAGCTCTCCGAGTTTCTCGATCCGCTCATCCGGCACTGCCACGATCCCCACATTCGGATCAATCGTGCAGAACGGATAGTTTGCCGACTCTGCCCCTGCCTTAGTCAGTGAATTAAACAGTGTACTTTTTCCCACGTTCGGGAGCCCGACGATGCCCAGTTTCATTTGATTTTCATCCTCCATTATAATCGTTTCCAGTAATGGCTTTATCCAAAAGAGCCCTGAAACTTATGGTAGTATAGCACATCAGGACTCAAAAGTAAATTGCTGAATGAGCCCTTGACGGGGAATTAGGAGTTTGTCTATTGACTTTTGTATTTTATGGCAATACAATCGTTTTAAGATTAGTGGCATCAAATTTTGTATGTGCTGATGTTTTAGGAAAAGAAGGAGAATTTATGGAATCAGGAAAAATACGAATCATCAGCGACGGTTCGTGCGACCTCGGAGAGAAGCTTACGGCAGCCCAGGATATCACAGTAGTTCCGTTCTATGTGTCTTTTGACGGTATCACCTACAAAAAGGAAATGGTGGAGCTGGATGTGCGGGAGTTTTATCAGAAAATGGTGGATAATCCGACCGTGTTTCCCAGAACTTCAATGCCCTCGGTGGACGATTATTACCGGGTTTTTGAGACGTCCGCAAAAGATGGGGAGCAGGTGATCTGTATCTGTATTACCGCGAAATTCAGCGGTTCCATGCAGTCCGCGGTGACGGCGGCTGACATGATTTTGGAGAAGTATCCGGGCGCGCGGATTGCGGTGATAGATTCCACGTTTGATACAGTTCTGCAAGGGCTGTATGTGCTCGAGGCATGCCGCCTGCGGGATTTGGGCTGGGAGTATGGCAGGATGGTCTCGCGCCTTGAGAACATCAGGGAGAGCGGCAGGATTTTCTTTACGGTGGGCAGCATAGATTATCTCAAGCACGGCGGAAGAATCGGAAAGCTTGCGGCGCTTGCGGGAAGTACGCTGAAGATTAAGCCGATTATCACGTTAAAGGAGGGCGAGATTTTTAATTCCGGGATTGTGAGAAACCGGCAAAAATCCATGAAAAAAGTGGAAGAACGGCTCAAAGCGTTTATTGAGGAGCGGAATATCCGGCCGGGAGAGTACAGTTTCTGTATCGGTTACGGCTATGATTATGAGGAGGCCTGCCAGTTCCGGGATATGCTTGCAGCTCTGGCTAAGGAGAGGCTTGGGATCGACGAAATCATGGTTCATCAGATAGGAGCGACCATCGGCGTGCATACGGGGCCTTATCCACTCGGCGTGGGGATTGTAAAAAGGGCAGACTGTGAATAGGGGCGCGGAATGATTGCGCAGAGAGCCGCATAGAATTATCCGGAGGGGAATTCTATGCGGTTTTGTGAATTGTGCGACAAGGAGGTCATCAACGTGCTCGACTGCCGGTGCTTAGGCTGCGTGCGGGACATCGAGTTTGACCGGGAGTGCGGGAAGATTGAGGCGCTGATCGTGCCGGGGCCGGGGAAATATTTCGGTATGTTCGGGAAGGACTGCGAGTACTGGATTCCCTGGTGCAAGGTGATACGGATCGGACCGGATATTATTCTTGTGGAGTTTGACGACAAAGAGATGAGACATAAACTGTGAGCGTTGCTATTTTTTTCTGGAGCGTTTTGTTGACAAGAAATCGCAGAAAAGCTATACTGGATTTATGGAAATTAACGGCAGAGAAACGGGAGGTGGAAGGCAATGAAATGTCCATTTTGCAGCAGCGAAAATACGAGGGTGATCGATTCCAGACCGGCGGATGACAAAAATTCGATTCGCAGGAGACGGCTCTGTGATGACTGCGGAAAGCGCTTCACGACTTATGAGAAGGTAGAGACGATTCCGTTGATTATTATTAAGAAGGACAACAACAGAGAACAGTATGACCGCGCCAAGATCGAGGGCGGCGTGCTGCGTGCCTGCCATAAGCGCCCGATCTCCGCGCAGCAGATTACAAGGCTGGTGGATGATGTGGAGGTGGAGCTTTTCAACCGCGAGGAGAAGGAGATCCCGAGCTCTCTGATCGGGGAACTGCTCATGGACCGCCTGAAGGATCTGGATGCCGTGGCCTATGTGAGATTTGCGTCCGTATACCGCGAGTTCAAGGACGTGAATACCTTTATGAACGAGCTGAAAAAGATGCTCGAGTAATGCCGCAGGAGGCTGATATGGGTTTTTTTCTGTATCCGGGAGAGTATCTGGATTCCGCATACCGGATTGACTTTGATAAACTGTATGATGAGGGGTACCGCGGGGTGATTTTCGATATCGACAACACGCTGGTACCTCATGGAGCGCCTGCCGACGAGCAGGCGATCGCTTTGTTTGCACATCTTCGGGATCTGGGATTTCGCTGCCTGGTTCTGTCAAACAACCGGGAGCCGCGCGTGAAGCTGTTTGCGGAGGCGGTGGGAGTCATGTATATTCATAAGGCAGGCAAGCCGAAGCCCTCGGCGTACCGCAGGGCGATGCGGGAGCTCGGGACGGGAGAGTCGGACACGCTCTTTGTCGGAGACCAGATTTTTACGGATGTCTGCGGGGCGAATCTTGTCGGAATCCGCACAATTTTGGTAAAACCAATCCACCCAAAGGAAGAAATTCAAATTGTGTTGAAACGATATCTTGAGAAAGTGGTGCTGTTGTGCTATCGTATACATGTGAGATTATTTGGGGATGCTTACCCGTCCCCGGAGAAGGGCGGGACGCGTAAAGGAGGAATCAGAAAATGAAAATCGGAATCGGAAATGATCATACAGCGGTTGCACTGAAGAATGAGATTGCAGCGTGGCTGAAAGAACAGGGGCACGAGGTGGTAAATTACGGGGTGGACTCGGAGGAGAGTTGCCATTATCCGGTGATCGGAGAGAAGGTGGGACGGGCTGTCGCCGCAGGAGAGGTGGAGTGTGCGGTGCTGATCTGCGGTACCGGAGTCGGCATCTCCATCGCTGCCAACAAGGTGGACGGTGTGCGCGCGGCGGTGTGCTCGGACACGACAACGGCTCACTTGGTGAAGGAACACAATAATGCGAATATTATCGCGTTCGGCGCGCGGATCGTCGGGAACGAGAAGGCGAAGGATATTGTGAGGGCCTATCTGAACGCGGAATTTCAGGGAGGGCGGCACGCCACAAGGATTGCGATGTTTGAGGAGATCGAAAAGCGCAACGGGAGGAGTTAGTGCGGCGGCGGACGTCTGATAGGAGGAAGGAACCATGAGGCAGGAGATTGCAGTCACAGAGGCCGGAGAGGACGTAAAAATCGTCCCCTACGAGCATCATGCAAAATATTACGAGACCGACCAGATGGGCATCATTCACCACAGCAATTATGTGCGGTGGATGGAGGAGGCCCGCATGGATCTGATGGATCAGATCGGCCTCAACTACAAACAGATGGAACAGATTGAGATTATAAGCCCCGTGCTGTCCATCGAGGTGAATTATCACAGTATGGTGCATTTTGACGATGTGGTGGTGATTCACACGAAGCTGGTGAAATACAACGGAATCCGAATGGAAGTAGAGTATGTGATGACGGACAGGGAGACCGGGGAGCTTAGGGCTACGGGCAAGAGCAGCCATTGCTTTTTAAACCGCTCCGGCAAACCGATCTCGCTCAAGCGCTCGTATCCGGAGCTGGATACCCGCTTTTTTGAGATGAAGGAGGACCGTAAGGGATGATTGACGGCAGGATTGCCGCGCTGCGCCGTGAGATGGAAAAACGGAGGATTGCCGTCTATGTGGTATTTTCCTCGGATTTTCACAATTCTGAGTATGTCAGCGGTTATTTCAGGGCCAGAGAGTATATGACCGGGTTCACGGGCTCAGCGGGCACCGCCGTAATTACGATGACGGAGGCCGGACTGTGGACGGATGGCCGCTATTTTATTCAGGCGGCAAGGCAGCTGGAGCACACGGGTATCATCCTCTATCGAATGGGGGAGGACAAGGTACCAAAGATCAATGACTATATCAGGGATCATCTGGAGAGAGGCGAAAATATCGGTTTTGACGGCCGGCAGGTGAGTGCGGAGAAAGGCGAAGAGCTGGCGAAGATTGCACAAAAAAAACACGGCAGGGTCTGCATGGACGAGGATCTCGTGGGCCTGATCTGGGAGGACAGGCCGTCTTTCCCCGCGAATCGCGCATGGGTTCTTGATATGAAGTATACGGGGATGGGCACCCCGCAGAAGCTGGATCAAGTTCGCCGGAAGATGGCGGAGGAGGGCGCGAACCTTCATCTCCTTTCTTCGCTGACTGATATTGCATGGCTGTTGAACATCCGGGGAACCGATATACCCTATGTCCCGGTCACGCTGTCCTACCTCTCCGTGAGCAGGGAGGAATGTATCTGGTTTGTGCACAAGCAGGCGCTCTCGGAAGAGATCCTGACCTATCTGGACATGAATCACATCAGCGTCCGCCCGTATGAAAGCTTTTGCGATTACGTGAAGACGCTGGGGCGTAAGCGCATTTTGCTGAATAAGAGGGTAGTCAGCTACCGGATTTATAAGAGTATACCGGATTCGGCGAGAGTCATCAGCCGGGCGGACCCGTCGGAGCTGCTCAAGGCGGTCAAAAACCCGGTGGAAATCTACAATGCGAGGATTGCCCACCGAAAGGACGGCGTGGCGATGTGTCGTTTTATGTACTGGCTGAAAAGCAATGTCGGGAAAATCCCGATGACGGAGCTCTCCGTGACGCGCTGTCTGGACAGCCTGAGGGCCGGGCAGGAGGGGTTTTGGGACTACAGCTTCGAGACGATCTGCGGTTACGCGGAACACGGCGCGATCGTCCACTACTCCGCCGTGCCGGAGACGGATGCGGCGATTGAGCCCGAGGGACTGCTGCTTGTGGACTCCGGAGCCCATTACAGGGAGGGGACGACGGATGTCACGCGCACGTTTGTGCTCGGACCGGTAACGGAGGAGATGAAAGCCAATTTTACGCGGGTGTGCCGGGCAAATTTAAATCTTGCCAATGCCTATTTCCTGAAGGGGATCAGCACTGGGGGCCTTGATGTGATTGCGAGGGAGCCCATGTGGGAGGCTGGGCTGGATTACAGGCACGGCACCGGGCACGGGGTCGGGAATCTGCTGAGCGTACACGAAGGGCCGAACCGTTTTCACTGGAAGGCATTGGACTGTGAGCTGCAGCCCGGGATGATCACCACGGACGAGCCGGGCCTTTATCTCGAAGGACAGTACGGAATCCGGCTGGAGAACGAGCTGATCTGCCGTGAGGACCGGAAGAATGAGTACGGGCAGTTCCTGTGTTTTGAAAATCTCACGTATGTGCCGATTGATCTGGACGGAATTGACCCCGGGCAGCTGAGCGTTGCGGAGCGCCTGCGCTTAAATGATTACCACAAAAAGGTTTACGAAGAGATTTTCCCGTATCTGGAGGGCAGGGAGCAGGAATGGCTCAAATATGCCACGCGGGAGATATAAAAGGAGCAGTTGGGCCAATGAGTAAAAAACTGGTGCTGATCGACGGACACAGCATATTGAACCGTGCTTTTTTCGGACTGCCGGATCTGACGAATTCGGAGGGACTGCACACCAACGCGGTGTACGGTTTCCTCAATATTATGTTTCGCATTCTCGAGGAGGAGAAGCCGGATTATCTGACGGTGGCATTTGATGTGCATGCCCCTACGTTCCGGCATAAGCAGTATGAGGGTTATAAGGGCACGCGGGGGCCGATGGACGAAGCCCTGCGCCAGCAGGTTCCGCTGATGAAGGAGATGCTTCAGGCGATGGGAGTGCGCATTGTCGAGATGGAGGGCTATGAGGCGGACGATGTGCTCGGGACGCTGGCGGGAATGGGCGAGCGCGCGGGCATGGAAGTGTCCATCGTCTCAGGCGACCGGGATTTATTGCAGCTCGCCACGGAGCGCGTCAAAATCCGCATCCCCAAGACGAAGAAAACCGGGACAGAGATCGAGGATTACCGCGCGAAGGATGTTCTGGCCCGCTATCAGGTGTCTCCGCGGGCGTTTATTGACGTGAAGGCGCTGATGGGGGACGCGTCGGACAATATCCCCGGCGTGCCGGGGATCGGTGAGAAGACGGCGACGGCGCTGATTGCGCAGTACGGCTCGATCGAGGAGGTGCACGCGCACGCGCAGGAGGTCAGGCCTCCCCGGGCAGCCAAAAATATTGTAGAGTTTTGGGAACAGGCCGTAATGAGCAAGGAGCTGGCGACGATCGTCACGGACGTTCCGCTCGTCTACGATTTTTCCGAGGCGGAAATTTCCTCAATGGAGGCTTTGTTTACAGAGGAAGCCTATCTGCTCTGCAAACGGCTGGAGTTTAAAAATATTTTGACGCGCTTTTCGGTGGAGGCACCGAGGCAGGCCGCCGCGGAGCACTTTACACCCGTGAGGGAGAGGTGTGAGGCTGAGCGGGTCTTTGCGCGGGCAAAGGGGCGGCGCCTGGCGTTCTATTTTGTGGAGAACCCCGCACAGCGGGAGGGTCGGACCGGCCGGTCTGCGGAGACGGAGGAGAATGGGTTTTACGGCATGGCGCTGACGTTTTCGGAGGAGGACAGCTATCTCTTTCTGACGGGGGAGGAGCTGACGGCGGCGTATCTGGTGGAACAGCTTCTGGCGGACAGTAGCGCACAGCTGGCCGCGCCGGATGTCAAGCGCGCGCTGAAATTTCTGCCCCTTGGCGCAGAGGATGCCGCGGGCGGCTGGGAGGGCTATGTCAAAAGCCGCCGGAGGTTCTTTGACCGGACAGTCGCGGCCTATTTGCTCAATCCGCTAAAGGGTGAGTACCCTTATGAGGATGTGGCGAAGGATTATCTGGGGCTGATGCTTCCCTCTCAGGCGGATCTTCTGGGGAAGCAGAGCATTGCGGATGCCCTGCAGAGCCCAGAGAGCAGGCAGGCCGCGCTGGAGGCGGCCTGCTATGAGAGCTACACCGCGTGGTCTGCCATGCCGGTGCTTGGGGAGCAGCTGAAAAAGCAGGGCATGGATGCGCTTTTTGCAGAGATTGAGATGCCCCTTGCCTTTGTGCTCTATGATATGGAGAAGCAGGGGATCTGTATGGACAGTGCGGCGCTGACGGAGTACGGCAGCAGGCTTGCCGTGTCCATCGGGGAGCTGGAGCAGAAAATCTATGGTCAGGCGGGCGAGGAATTTAACATCAATTCGCCCAAGCAGCTCGGCGCGATTCTGTTCGAGAAGCTGAAGCTGCCGAACGGCAAGAAGACGAAGACCGGGTTTTCGACCTCTGCGGAGGTGCTGGAAAAGCTGGCGGGCGAGTATCCGATTGTGTCGGATATCTTAGAGTACCGGCAGCTTGCAAAGCTCAAATCTACCTATGCGGACGGGCTGGTCAATTTCGCGGACGCTAATGGGCGGATTCACACGAGCTTCAACCAGACGATCACCGCTACGGGCCGTCTGAGCAGCACTGATCCGAATCTGCAGAATATCCCGGTCCGGATCGAGCTCGGGAAGCTGATCCGCAAGGTGTTCCACCCCGCGGAGGGAAGCCTGTTTGTGGATTCCGACTACTCGCAGATCGAGCTGCGTCTGCTGGCGCATATGTCGGGAGATGAGAATCTGATCTCTGCCTTCCGGAATCATCAGGACATCCACCGGAGCACGGCAGCACTGGTGTTTCATGTGCCCTTTGACGAGGTGACACCGCTGCAGCGCCGCAATGCCAAGGCGGTCAATTTTGGAATTGTTTACGGGATCAGCGCCTTCGGACTGAGTCAGGATCTGGACATCAGCCAGTCGGAGGCGAAGGAATACATTGAGAGCTATTTTGAAACCTACCCGAAGATCAAAGCGTTTCTGGACCAGTCGGTGGAGGACGCGAAGAAAAACGGGTTTACGCGGACGCTTTACGGGCGGATACGGCCGATTCCGGAGCTGTCGTCCGGGAATTTTATGCAGCGGCAGTTCGGGGAGAGGGTGGCGATGAATGCCCCGATTCAGGGGACGGCGGCGGATATTATCAAGATCGCGATGATCCGCGTGCACGACCGCCTGATCCGGGAGGGCTATGGCGCAAGGCTGATCCTTCAGGTGCACGACGAGCTGCTGGTAGAGACTCCCGTAAAAGAAAAGGACGCCGTCATCACGCTTCTGGAGGAAGAGATGGAGAAAGCGGCAGCTCTCTCGGTGGAGCTCGAGGTCGGAACGGAGTCCGGGTTAAACTGGTATGAGGCGCACTGAGATGTATTTTATCGGAATTACCGGCGGCGTGGGCGCCGGAAAATCAGAGATTATCCGCTATCTGGAGCATAAGGCTGACACGAGGGTTCTGCTGGCGGATGAGATAGCCCATGAATTGATGGAACCCGGGGGTGCATGCTATGAGGAGCTGCGTGCTCTCTTTTCGGACGAGGATATTTTCCTGCCGGAGGGAGGCTTTGACCGGGGACGGCTTGCGGCTGTCATCTTTGCGGATGACGGAAAGCGGGAGAGGTTGAATGCAATTGTTCACCCGGCTGTGAAGGAGTATGTCAGGGCACAGGCGGCGCTGGAGAGGGAGCGGGGAGCGCTCGCGTGGCTCTTTCTGGAGGCGGCGCTGCTGATTGAAGAACATTATGATGAAATTTGTGACGAACTCTGGTATATTGATACGAGAGAGGCTGTGCGGCGGGAGCGCCTGAAGTATTCCAGAGGCTACACGGATGAGAAAATAGACCGGATTCTCGCGAGCCAGCTGGGGGAGGACGTCTACCGGAGAGCCTGTGCGGTGACAATTGACAACAGCGGGCCGCTGGAGAATGCGATAGAGCAGATAGAGGGAGCTTTGAGGAGAAAAGCAGATGGATAACGTATTTGGTTTGGATATCGGAACGCGCAACGTGGTGGGAACCGTGGGCTACCGCACGGAGGACGACGAATTTATTGTGGTGGCTCAGCACATCCGCCAGCATGAGACCCGCTCGATGCTCGACGGGCAGATTCACGATATCGGGCGCGTGGCGCGGACGATTGCCGCGGTGAAGGCGGAGCTGGAGGCGCAGACGGGAGATTCTCTCAGCGAGGTGTGTATCGCGGCTGCAGGGCGTGTGCTCAAGACGGTGACGACTCATGTCGAGTATGAGTATGCGGAGGAGAGCGTGGTGACCGGCGAGGACGTACACACGCTGAGTCTGTTGGGGATCGAGCAGGCTCAGAAGGCGCTCGTCGAGCAGAACGACACAAGGTATAAATTTTACTGCGTGGGATATGCAGTGGTCAAATACTTTTTAAATGACGAGGTGTTCATCAGTATTGAGGGGCATAAGGCAACCAAAATCGGGGAGGACATCATTGTGACCTTTCTTCCGGAGGATGTTGTGGACGGGCTTTACTCTGCAGTGGGACAGGCAGGGCTCTCCGTTGCCAATATGACGCTGGAGCCGATCGCCGCCATCAATGTGGCGATTCCGGAGAATTTCCGGATGCTGAATCTGGCGCTGGTCGATGTGGGGGCGGGAACCTCCGATATCTCCATCACAAAGGAGGGAAGCATCATCGCCTTCGGGATGATCCCCTGTGCGGGGGACGAATTGACGGAGGTGATTGTTCAGAAGTATCTTGTGGATTTTAAGACTGCGGAGGCGATGAAGGTTGCATCCACGACGGAGGATGAGATCACCTATGAGGATATTATGAGCATTCCCCACACGATCCCGTCAAAGGAGCTGTGGGAGCTGGTGGAGCCGGTGGTGGACAGGATTACGACCGAGGTCGCGGACAAAATTCTGGAGCTGAACGGGGGGAACCCGGTCAGCGCCTGCTTTGTGGTGGGCGGCGGCGGAAAAATTCACGGTTTTACGGAAATGCTTGCGGCTTATCTGGATCTGCCGAACGAGCGCGTGGCGCTGCGGGGCGAGGAGGTGTTAAAGGAGGTGACCTTCGAGCAGAGGGACATCCGTAAGGACCCGCTCCTTGTGACTCCGATCGGGATCTGCCTAAACTATTATGAGCAGAAGAATAATTTTATCATGGTGCGGTTTAACGGGGAGCGGTTAAAGCTGTATGACAACAATCATCTCACGATTGTGGACGCTGCGCTGCAGGCGGGATTTCCGAACGACCAGCTCTTCCCGCAGAGGGGCATGCCGATCAATTTCACGGTCAACGGCTCTGCGAGGATTGCGCGCGGCGAGGCGGGAGACCCGGCCATCGTCACGATGAACGGGCGTCAGACGAATCTCAACGCCGCCCTCGAGCCGAACAGCGAGATTACGATCGAGCCCTCCACCGCGGGGAGCAACGCGGTGTACCGGATCGAACAGCTGGAGGAGTATTCGACCTCCAAGGTTACGTTTATCATAAACGGAAAGGCTGTGGTCTGCCCGAAGTTCGTAGAGGTGAACGGAAGCCTTGAGCCGGGCTCCTACGAGATTCAGGAGGGCGATGCCATCGAGACCCGAAGCTTTTACACGGTGGGGCAGGTGGCGGAGTTCATGGACGTCGAGGTGGACACGGACCGCGATATTCTGGTGAACAACCGCCCGGCGGACTTTGATACGCTGGTGTACGAGAATTTTTCGATTGAGTGGAGCACCATCAACTATGCGGCCACTGTACCGGAGGGGGCGAAACAGCCGGAGCAGGCCGGGGAGCCGGGGCCGGAAGGGGAGAAACAGCCGGAGACGACCGAGCCGGAAGAGAAGCAAAAAGGATTGGGACGGCAAGAGCCGAAGGAACCGACAGAACAGCGGGAGCCTCAGGAGGCGAAACAGCCGGAGCCTGCCGAGCCGGAAGAGGGATTGGATGGATTGGGACGGCAAGAGCCGAAGGAACCGGCAGAGCAGCAGGAGCATCAGGAGGAGAAACAGCCGGAGTCTGCAGAGCAGCAGGAGCCGCAGGAGATATTTGCGCCCTGCACGGTGAGCGTCAACGGCGGGGACGTATGCATGCAGGGGAAAAAGGCCTATATCTTTGTCGATGTATTTGACTTTATCGATTTTGATTTAAAGCAGAGGGACGGAAAAGAGATTGTCACGCTGGTCAACGGAGAGAATGCGGGGTATTCCCAGATACTGCATGACGGGGACCGCATAGAAATTTACTGGAAAGAGAATTAGTTGAAATGTTAGAATTGTGCAGCATTGCGAGCGGGAGCAGCGGAAACTGTATCTGTGTCGGCTCCTCGGACCATCATGTGCTGATTGACGCGGGAATCAGCGGAAAAAGAATAGAGGCGGGGCTAAACGCCATTGATCTGAAGGGAAGCGATATGGAGGGCATCTTAATCACCCACGAGCATATTGACCACATTGCGGGGCTCGGGGTCATGGCCAGGAGACATGGACTGCCGGTGTATGCCACGGAGGGGACGATCGCGGCGATCCGGCGGACCTCCTCGGTCGGGTCGATCGACGAGAGCCTGTTTCACGCGATCAGGCCGGAGGAACCGTTTTTTATCGGGGATCTGGAGTTTTTCCCCATCCGGATATCCCATGACGCGGCGGATCCGGTGGCCTACCGCTTTTCCTGCGGGGACAGAAGCTTTGCGGTGGTGACGGATCTGGGAACTTATGACGGGGAGCTGGTTGACAAGCTCAGGGGATTGGATGCTCTGCTGTTGGAGTCCAATCACGACGTACATATGCTGGAGACGGGGATTTACCCTTATCCGCTCAAGCAGCGCATTCTGGGAGACCGGGGGCATCTGTCCAATGAGCGCAGCGGGCAGCTTCTGTGTGAGCTTTTGCATGACGGCTTCGGGGCGGTCATGCTGGGGCATCTGAGCAAGGAAAACAATTATGAGGAGCTGGCCTACGAGGCGGTGCGGATGGAGATTGCCATGGGGGATAACCCGTATGGCGCAGAGGATTTTCCGATTTACGTGGCGAAGCGGGATGCTGTGTCCACGGTGATCCGGGCGCTGTCCTGAAATGGCAGACAGGCGTAAGAACGCGCGAAGGGAATCGAATGGAGGAAAAACAGATGGACAAGGTGATTATTACCGTAGTGGGAAAGGATAAGGTCGGTATCATTGCAGGGGTGTGTACCTGTCTGTCCGATTGCGGCGTGAACGTGCTCGACATCTCACAGACGATTGTGTCAGGTTTCTTTCACATGATGATGATTGTCGATATGAGCACATCCACACAGCCGTTTGCAGAGGTGTCCACTAAGCTGGATGAGCTGGGAGAGGCAATCGGCGTGAGCATTAAGTGTCAAAAGGCAGAGATTTTTGAGAAAATGCATCGGATTTAGTGTGGGGGTTGATATGATTAATATCGGTGAAGTGATAGAGACGAACGAGATGGTTGAGAAGGAGAATCTGGATGTGCGGACGATCACGCTGGGGATCAGCCTTTTGGACTGCGTGGACTCCGATCTGGAACGTCTCAATGAAAAGATCTACCGCAAGATCACGACGCTCGCAAAGGATCTGGTGGCGGTGGGCAGGGAAATCGAGAGCAGCTACTGCATCCCGATTGTAAACAAGCGGATTTCCGTAACTCCGATTGCGCTGGTGGGCGCGGGAGCCTGCAGGAGCCCGGAGGATTTTGTGACGGTTGCTAAGACCTTAAACCGCGCGGCAAAGCAGGTCGGGGTGAATTTTATCGGCGGATATTCCGCGCTGGTATCGAAGGGGATGACGCGGGCGGACGAGCATCTGATCCGGTCAATTCCGCAGGCACTGGCCGAGACGGAGCTGGTGTGCAGCTCGGTCAATGTCGGCTCCACGAAGACCGGAATTGACATGGATGCGGTCCGCCTGATGGGAACTATCGTAAAGGAGACCGCGGAGCGCACGAAGGAACAGGATTCCCTCGGGTGCGCAAAGCTCGTGGTCTTCTGCAACGCGCCGGATGACAATCCGTTTATGGCGGGCGCGTTTCACGGGGTGACGGAGGCCGACGCTGTCATAAACGTCGGCGTCAGCGGACCCGGCGTGGTGAAAACCGCGCTGGAAAAGGTGCGGGGGGAAAGCTTTGAGGTGCTTTGCGAGACGATTAAGCGGACGGCTTTTAAGGTGACCCGCGTGGGGCAGCTTGTGGCAAAGGAAGCCTCCGCAAGGCTGAACGTGCCCTTTGGGATTATTGACCTCTCGCTGGCTCCCACCCCTGCGGTCGGGGATTCCGTGGCGGATATTCTCTGTGAGATCGGCCTGGAGCGGCCGGGTGCGCCCGGCACGACGGCGGCGCTCGCGCTTTTGAATGATCAGGTAAAAAAGGGCGGCATCATGGCATCTTCTTATGTGGGGGGCCTAAGCGGCGCGTTTATCCCGGTCAGCGAGGATCAGGGAATGATCCATGCGGTGCAGGATGGGGCGCTGACGCTGGAAAAGCTGGAGGCGATGACCTGCGTCTGTTCGGTGGGGCTGGATATGATTGCGGTTCCGGGGGATACCTCCGCGGCGACGATCGCCGGAATTATCGCGGATGAGATGGCGATTGGGATGATCAATCAGAAGACTACGGCGGTACGCCTGATCCCTGTCATCGGAAAGGGTGTGGGGGAGACTGTGGAATTCGGCGGCCTGCTGGGCTATGCCCCGGTTATGCCGGTGAACCGGTTCTCTTGCGATGCCTTTGTAAACCGCAGCGGGCGCATTCCGGCTCCGGTGCACTCGTTTAAGAACTGACAACAATTTCCTCATGTGTGGGAGTCACTAAGCCGGAAATCTTATCCTGCAGGCAGGATAAGATTTCCGGCTTTTGACCCTTGGTGAATTTCCTAAGAGTAAAGTCTGCCCCTTCAGTTGACCAAATGTAGACTTTTTTCGGGTAGTCCCCGATCTGATTCTGTTGGACATCAATATGCCGGAGGTTGACGGGCTGGAATTTTGTAAAAAGGTGCGCAGCCACATCAACTGCCCCATTATCTTCCTGACCTCCCGCATCACGGAGCAGGACAAGATCATCGGCCTGCGGGCCGGCGGGGACGATTACATTACAAAGCCCTTTAGTCTGGACGAACTGACTGCCCGTGTGGAGGCTCATCTTCGGAGGGAGAACCGCGCGCGCCGCGGCGGCAATACAAGAATGTTTGGCGACCTGTTCATCGATTATGTGGGGCGCTGCGTTTACTGCGGCAAGGAGCCTGTCCCCTTCTCCAAAAAGGAGTTTGACATCGTCGAGTTTCTGTCCCTCAACGCCGGACAGGTCTTTGACAGAGAGCGGATCTACGAGCGTTTGTGGGGCTATGAGGCCGAGGGGAACAGCGACATTCTGAAAGAGCATATCCGCAGGATACGCGCAAAACTGGCGAAGGTGAGCAGTAAAAACTATATTGAAACAGTCTGGGGGTGTGGATATAAATGGACAGGCTGAAAAATCTCTCGATCAAGAAGACATTCTTTTTAATTGTTTTCATTACTGCGGCGGTGGTCATCTTTTTGTCTGCCGTCTCGGTGCGTGTCTGCTCCAATATCCGCGACCGGATTTTACTTCCCCACGCTTTCATTCTGCAGCCGTCCGTCGTCCAGCCGGAGGCCGGTGGCGCCTATACCGTGGAGGCGGGCGGCGCCTATACATGGAAGGCAGACGGCAATTTTGCGGACGCCGGGGACAATGAGTTTACCGACAGCGAAAGGCTCACGTTTAACGCTGCGCAGACGCTTATAGTCCTCCTGCCCGTCCTTTTCTCCTTCGCGGGCATCGCCTGTGCCAGTTCTGTGTTCTATCGCATCAAGCTGAAGGAGCCGCTGGACGCTCTCAGACAGGGCATCGTTCACATTGCAGACAACGATTTGTCTTTTCCGATAAGCTATCAGAAGGAGGATGAATTGGGCCAGCTTTGCGGTGCATTTGAAACCATGCGGCGGGAGCTGCTTCATAGCAGCCGCCGCATGTGGGACATGCTGGACGAGCGGAAAAAAATCAACGCCAGTATCTCCCACGACCTGCGGACGCCCATCACCGTCATAAAGGGGTACAGCGAATATCTGGACAGAAATATCGGCAAGGATGTATTGACCGAGGACGGGACGCGGGAGATCACCGGATATATCCGCCAGGCGGCAGACAGGCTGGAGGATTACGCCAATTCCGTCCATGAGGTACAGGCCCTGGAGGATATGAGCCTGGAGTACAGGGAAATTGCGCTGCCGGATCTGATGAGAGAGATGCGGACCCAGCTCTCCATTTTGGCCGGACAGCACCAGACGAAGATCAACAGTTCCGAACAGCTGCCGGAGCAGACGGTCTCCCTCGCCCCCGCCGCTGTGTTTCGGATCGTGGAAAATATCGTGTCCAATGCCCTGCGGTACTGCAAGTCAGAAATTGTCCTGAATTTTTCTTATTCCAAGTCCTTTCTTACCGTCACGGTGACGGACGACGGGCAAGGCTTTTCGGCGCAGGACCGGGCTGAAGCGGTCAGCTATTTCTACAAGGGGAAGAACGGAAAACTTACGGCTTAACATGAAACAGACTCTTTTTCCGGCAATCCTGCTCCTGTTGGTGCTTCCGCTGATCTATGGGACCTCCAACCTGGACAGTATAAAATCTGCAGATTGTCTGGAGCGAATGGTGGCGCTGATTGGGATTCCCATGTTCGTGCCGCTGTTGAAACCGGAGCAGGAGGCGGGCATGAATGCAATCATCGGCCTGCGGCCTTTTCCGCACCGGATCATCGTTGTACTGCGAATGGGGCTTTCCCTGATTTGTGCAGCTGCGCTCATCCTTGCTTTTGAGGAGTATATGCGCATGGGAGGCTGTTCGTTCCCAGTCGGTGTGTACGCCCTCCGGACACTGGCAGCAGTGATGACGCTGGGCTTTGTGGGATTGCTGGCAAGCGCCCTGTCAGGAAACACGGCAGTCGGTTTTTTGGTTTCGTTTTGCTGGTACTGCGTCCTGCAAGCAGAAAACATTGGAGCTATCTTCAAGTCTGTTTCAAACGGCATTAGCAGTTATCAGGTTTTGCTGTTGCTGGGGAGCAGTGTTGCAATCGTCTTTTTTAGTGCAGGATAGGTGCAAAGTCCTTGTGTGGGGAGTCCCAATCTAAATATTTTTGTTGTCCTGCAGCAGAAGTCATGCTACAATTTAATAAGGAGTAATTGTGATGCAAGGTGGTAGCCTCCCTAACTTTACAAAAGAAGGGAGG
>CAZNQZ010000013.1:0-6385 GCA_964575245.1 uncultured Lachnobacterium sp.
GCAACACGATACTTTCCACATGCACAGTCTGTGCAAACTGGTCAAACGCCCGCACCTTCTCAATCCGATACCCGCCATCCGCGAGCACCCGCAGATCCCGGGCGAGGGTGGCCGGGTCGCAGCTGACATAGACAATGCGCTCCGGGCCCATAGCGAGCATCGTGCTCAGGCAGGCCGGGTCGCAGCCCTTGCGTGGCGGGTCCACCACGATCACGTCGGGGTGGCGCATCGCCTCATGTCCGGAATTGTCCGCATAATATTCCGGCAGAACCTCCTCCGCCTTTCCCACAAAAAACTCGACGTTCCCAATTCCGTTGCGCTGCGCATTCTGCCTTGCATCCTCGATCGCCTGGGGAACCACCTCCACCCCGTAGACCTGCTTTGCCTTCTGCGCCAGAAAGAGCGAGATCGTGCCGATCCCGCAGTACAGATCCCACACGCATTCCGTTCCAGTCAGCTGCGCGTACTCTAAGGCAGTGCTGTAGAGCTTTTCCGTCTGGAGCGTATTGACCTGGTAGAAAGACTGAGGGGAAATATGGTAGGCAATGGCCTGCCCTGTCAGCGAAAAATCCTGCGGATTGCGCAGGCGAATGTAGTCCGTGATATAGGGCGCGCCCCAGATGCATTCTGTCCTTTTCCCTAGAATGACATTCGTGCGCTCGCAGTTACTGTTGACCGAGATGGACGCCATGCCCCTGATTTCGCTGAGCCGGCGGATCAACTCCTGCCTTTTGGGAATATCACTGCCGTTAATAATCAGGCAGACCATGATCTCGCCCGTGGCAAAGCCATACCGGATCAACACATGGCGCACAAGGCCGCTGCCATCAGTCTCATTGTAGGCAGGAACGTAGTATTGCTCCATCCACTGCCGAATCACCGCAAGAATCTTCCGGTTGGCCTCGACTCCCAGCAGACAGTCCTCCACCGGAATGATGCTGTGGGTCCGGGCCGCAAAAAAGCCGGTTACAAGATTGCCCTGCCTGTCATATCCCACAGGGAACTGCGCCTTGTTGCGATAGCGGAACGGCTCGTCCACTCCGACAATCGGGAGCAGGACCGAAGCAATCTCCTCCTCCGAAAAGCCGCCGATCCGTATCAGGTGATTGCGCACCTTCTCCTGCTTGTACAAAAGCTGCTTTTCATACGAAAGCGCCTGTATCTGGCAGCCCCCGCAGCGCCTGTGATGCGGGCAGCGGGGCTGTACGCGATCCGGGGAGGGCGCGATAAGCTCCTCCAGACGGGCATACCCGTAATTCTTTTTCAGCTTGACAATGCGCGCCCGGATGGTGTCGCCGATTAAGGAATCCTTCACAAAAAAGGCCATGCCCTCATATCTTCCGATTCCCTCCCCGTCCACGCCCATATCCGTAATTGTCAGCTCAATGATATCGTTTTTGTCCATTTCGTCAGCGGCTCGTTTTTCTGATATTGCTCTCTAACAGGCGGTTGAATCCCTGCCACTCGAGATTGTTGTCCGGCACGTTGCTCACAAGCTCCCGGAAGGTTTCCAGCTTCGCATCCAGATTGTCCGCAAAGCTCAAAGCCAGCGCCTCCACCAGCGCCGGTTTTTTGGGGGAGCCAAACTCCAGCTCTCCGTGGTGCGCCAGAATACAGTGCTTCAACTCATTCGCCAGCACCTGCGGAAATCCCTCAATCTCGCGGATGGCCTCGCCGATCCACTCCGTCCCGATGACAATATGTCCCAGCAGCTGTCCGGCATCCGTGTAGTCGTTCTCCGGGAAAGAGGACAGTTCCTTCAATTTTCCGATATCGTGAAACATGGCAGCCGTCAGGAGAAGATCCCGGTTTAAAAACGGATAATTTTCCGCAAAATAGTCACAGTTTCTCGTGACGCTCAGCGTGTGCTCCAAAAGCCCTCCGATAAAGCCGTGGTGCACACTCTTGGCGGCGGAGTGGTGCTTGAAGGCCCCGGCAAACTTATCGTTTCCAAAAAACATATTCAGAAGACGGTTCAGGTACTGGTTGCCGACGGATGCAATATAGTCCATCAGCTTGGCATACATCTCATCCACATCCTGCCCGGAGGTGGGAAAGTAATCCTTCGGGTCATACTCCTCCAGAGAGGCAAGCCTCGCCCGCTTGACCGCAATCTGCAGATTCCCCTGAAAATTCGTAATATCCCCGGTGATCTCCACATAGTCCATGGCGCCGAACTCCTCAATGCCCGCGGAATCCGGGTCCCACACCTTTGCGTCAATCGTACCTGTCTTATCCTGCAGAATGACATTGTCATACGGTTTCCCGGCCTTCGTCATTGCAGTCTGCTTGTATTTGCACAGATAAACCCCGTTCACCCGCTCTCCCTCACGGAGCGTCTCGATAAATCTCATCTCACATTCATCCCCTTTATGTCTATTTTAATACCCCCGGCTTCACCTGACAGGTAATCCGCGCATATCCGCTGCTGCTCTGGCGCATGATGACTACCGGGCAGGTCTCCTCCGGAGTAAGCTGCAGGAGCGCGTCAAAATATACACGGTCTGACGTCATCATCTTCCCCCCCAGCTCGACGATGACATCCCCGCTCTGCAGACCGGCGTTCATCGCCGGGGAATCCATCACCACCTCTTTGATGTACACACCCTTTGGCAGCCCGTATGCTTCTGCAATTTTGTCGGTCACCGTAGACACATACGCCCCCACATAGGGGACGTCCTGAGCCTTGAGAAGCTGGTCGATCACCGGCTTCATCTCCGCCACCGAGACCGCCGTCAGTGTGTTGTTGGAAGAAGCGCTGTAGTCCTGCATGACAATCCCGACCAGCTCCCCGTCCATGTTGATCAGAATCCCGCTGCCGTTGCGGCTGGCCACAATGTCCGTCGTGAACACGGAATAATTGCTGTCCGGCCTGGAAATTTCGTTGTTCGTCGCCGTGATATTGCCTGTCAATATCGAGTAGTTAGTGCCTAGCGGGCTTCCCAGTGCAAGGACCATGGTTCCCTTGTGGACAAGGCGGGAATTTCCCTGCGGAATCACAGAGATCGAGCTCCTTGTCATCTGATCCAGACCGGATTTCTCCACCTTCAGAATTGCAAGCCCCGTATTGCCGTCGTACTTCATCAGCTCCGCCGCCGCAACCGTCTCGTTGATAAAGGTCACACTGATCCGCGAGGCGTCCGTGATCACCTTTCGCTCCGTCAGGATCAGATAGGCACTCTCCGTCTCTCCGATGATGGTCCCGGAGCCGAGCCCCTCCCGCTCATAGGAGTTATTGAACCAGTCTGTGTCTGAGACCACACTGGTGACCGTGACAATGGATCGGTTTGCCTGATTGCCGATGGCATACAGCTCATTGTGCAGTCTCTGGTAATCCTCCAGTGTGACCTTATCCGGCACAGGGATCACCGGCTGCGTGTCCGGCTGCGTATTTCCACTTTCCGTCGGCTCCTCCGAATCAGGCTGGCTCTGCGTCGAGTCCGTCATCCCCGTCTCCGTCTCCTCGTCATTTTTCCGCAGTATGGGGCGCATCAAAAGCAGCACCAGACAAAAAGCAAGGGCAAACACAGCCCCACACAGGGCGGACACCGCCAGCTTCACCGCCAGCCGCCGCTTATTTTTCGGTTTCACTTTAATCTGTTCGCGAACAAACTCGCTCCTTGGTAGTTGCTTATTTTCCATAAACTCTATTATATTCGCATTTTTGATTCGATGCAACCTCTTTTGTGCACGGCCAATTCCATATTTTACTTTTCCTCACCGCAAAAATGGTCTATAATAAAATAAAATAAGATGATTCAGAGGGATTACCATGAACAAAAAGGTCCTGCAAACACTGGAATATTACAAAATACTCAATCAGCTCGCAGAATATGCCGCCTGTGAGGACACCAAGGAGCGCTGCAAAAAAATAAAGCCTCTGACCGATCCCGCCAGGATTGCCTTTCTGCAGGAGACCACTGCCGATGCGTTAAGCCGTCTTTACCGCACAAGCGGCATCAGCTTTGCCGGCATACACAACATGAATGCCTCGCTGAGACGGCTGGAGCTTGGCTCCTCGCTCAACACTGCCGAGCTGCTGCAGATTTCCTCGCTTCTCGAGGTCGCCCGGCGCGCCAAAGCCTATGACCGTTCCGCTTCACCGCATGACTCAAGGGACGACAGCGAGGGCGGAGAGGACAAGACCGACAGCCTGTCCCCGTTCTTTGCAAGGCTGATGCCGCTCTCGCCCCTGCACGAGGAAATCAAACGCTGCATTCTGGATGAGGACGAGATCGCGGATGACGCAAGCCCTGCGCTCTTTAAACTGCGCCGCTCCATCCGCGGCATGAATGACAAAATCCATGCGCAGCTCACTAATATCATGAACAATACGACCACCAGGAGCTACCTGCAGGACGCGGTTGTCACCATGCGTGACGGCCGGTACTGTCTGCCCGTGCGCTCCGACGCCAAGGGAAATGTCCCCGGCATGATTCACGACCAGTCCGGCAGCGGCTCCACCCTTTTCATTGAGCCCATGGCCGTCGTGAACCTGAACAATGAACTGAAGGAGCTGCTCCTGAAAGAGGAGGAAGAGATTGAAAAAATTCTCGCGGAACTCTCCGCCCGGGTGGCAGAGAACGCCCAAGGCATCCGGATTGACTACGAAATGCTCTACGAACTCGATTTCATCTTTGCCAAGGCTGCCTTCGCCCGCTCTTACAACGGCATGGCCCCAGTCTTTAATGAGGAGGGGAAAATCCGCATCCGAAAGGGACGGCACCCGCTCCTGGACCCGAAAAAAGTTGTTCCGATCGATGTGGAGCTCGGCGCCTCCTTCCGCCAGCTGATCGTTACCGGCCCGAACACAGGCGGAAAAACTGTATCCTTAAAGACCGTGGGGCTTTTGACTCTGATGGGACAGGCCGGTCTTCACATTCCGGCGGGCGACCGATCGGAGCTGGCAATTTTTCATGAAGTATTCGCGGACATCGGCGACGAGCAGAGCATCGAGCAGAGCCTGAGCACCTTTTCCTCCCACATGACCAACATCGTGCGGATACTGGAAAAGGCAGACTCCCAGAGCCTTTGTCTCTTTGATGAGCTCTGCGCCGGAACCGATCCCACCGAGGGTGCCGCTCTGGCCATCGCAATTCTTGACAAGCTGCACCAGTACGGCGCAACCACCATGGCAACCACACACTACAGCGAGCTGAAGGTCTACGCGCTCTCTACGGAAGGCGTAGAGAATGCCTGCTGCGAGTTTGATGTGGAAACGCTGAGCCCGACCTACCGCCTGCTGATCGGCATTCCCGGAAAGAGCAACGCCTTTGCGATCAGCGCGAAGCTGGGGCTCGCAGACAATATTATCGACGACGCAAAGGCTCGCCTGAGCAAAAAGGATGTAGATTTCGAGGATCTGCTCACAAACCTGGAGAACAGCCGCCGCACCATCGAGAAGGAGCAGCTTGAGATCAGCCGGTACAAGGCCGAGGCCGAGGCCCTGCGGGCCCAACTGCAGGCCAGACAGGAAAAGCTGGACGCAAGCCGCGAGGACATTTTGCGCAATGCGAACGCGGAGGCATACCGCATACTGAAAGAGGCAAAGGATGTGGCGGACGAAACCATCCGCAATTTCAACCGCTACGGCACCACCCAGCCCTCCGCCAGCGAGATGGAGCGGGAGCGCACAAAGCTCAGGGAAAAACTGTCCGAAAAGGAAAAACAGCTTGCAATGAAGGCCACCCCAACCGAAAACAGCAAGATCCCCAAGCAGCTTCGGATCGGCGACGCAGTCAAGGTGCTGTCCATGAATTTAAAGGGCACGGTACACACCCTGCCAAACGCCAAAGGCGACCTCTTTGTGCAGATGGGCATCCTCCGCTCGCAGGTGAATATCAGGGATCTGGTTCTGATTGACGAGGATAACGCGCCCGCCGCGAAAAAATACGGCGGCAGCGGCTCCGGCAGGGTAAAGATAAGCAAAGCCGCAACGATCTCACCGGAAATCAATCTGATCGGAAAAACGGTAGACGAAGCGATCTCTTTACTCGACAAATATCTGGACGATGCGTACATTTCGCATCTTCCCTCCGTGCGCATCGTGCACGGCAAGGGCACCGGCGCTCTCCGCAGCGCAGTGCACGCCCACCTGAAACGGCAGAAGTATGTGACCTCCTACCGTCTCGGTGAGTCCGGAGAGGGCGACAGCGGCGTAACAATCGTTTCGTTTGAATAACAACAGGAGGAACTGCCATGGCTTCCAAACAAAAAATTTTAATTGTAGACGACGATTGCAACATCGCGGAGCTGATCTCGCTCTACCTCACAAAGGAGTGCTTTGACACCCGGATCGTAAATGACGGCGAGCAGGCTCTTGCGGCCTTCTCACAGTACAATCCGAACCTCATCCTCTTAGATCTGATGCTTCCCGGCATCGACG
>CAZNQZ010000013.1:6395-16689 GCA_964575245.1 uncultured Lachnobacterium sp.
GATATCAGGTCTGCCGGGAAATCCGCGCGAAAAACAACGTGCCGATTATCATGCTCTCCGCAAAAGGGGAAATTTTTGATAAGGTTCTGGGCTTAGAGCTGGGTGCGGACGACTACATCATGAAACCCTTTGACGCCAAGGAGCTGGTGGCCCGCGTCAAGGCCGTGCTGCGCCGTTATCAACCCGCAAGAAACGACACCAGCCCGGAGATCAAATGCGTCCGATACCCAAACCTGACCATAAACCTGTCCAACTACTCCGTTGTCTACAACGGACATTCGGTTGACATGCCGCCGAAGGAGCTGGAGCTTTTGTATTTTCTGGCGGCATCCCCCAACCAGGTCTTCACGAGAGAGCAGCTTCTGGACCACATCTGGGGCTATGAATACATCGGAGACACCCGCACCGTAGATGTCCATGTCAAGCGGTTACGGGAAAAAATAAAGGACCACACCACATGGTCAATCGCTACGGTATGGGGCATTGGCTATAAATTTGAGGTAACGGAATGAAACGCACGCTCTTTATCCGGTTTATTCTGGGCTACATGGTTTTTGGCATACTGGCATTTCTCGTACTTATCACCTTCACCCAGCACTCCGCGGTCAGCTGGATGGAAAAACGGGAGGCCCGCAATCTCTACCGTGAGTCTGTTCTGATCGCCTCCGGATACGCAAGGGCATACACGGACTCCACCCTGTCTCTGGAAGATTTCCAGTCTCAGATGAGTGCGCTCGGCCACTATCTCTCCGCGGACATCTGGGTGATGGACGTCAGAGGACGGGTGCTTTTTGACTCCTCTGACCCCTCGATCGG
Organism: uncultured Lachnobacterium sp.; assembly: GCA_964575245.1. Classification (GTDB taxonomy): domain Bacteria; phylum Bacillota; class Clostridia; order Lachnospirales; family Lachnospiraceae; genus Roseburia. Next base: position 7,212 of record CAZNQZ010000013.1, read on the forward strand.
CCAGAGCGCAGCAGAGACCGTCCACCACACAATTGAGAATTTTGACATTGCGGATTTCGGCAGCCGATACTACAGCGTAGGCGATTTTTATCACTTCTTTCCCGAGGACGTGCTGACCGTTTTCGCCCCGGTGACCTCCAACTATCAGGTACTGCACTATGTGCTCATTCACAAACCGATCTCCGAGGTGACGACCTCCGCCAACAGCCTCATCAATATCTCCACGCTGACCGTGGGGCTTGTCTTTGTGTGCTCCCTCGTCATTCTGGCGCTCTTTACCTTCACTGTCTACCTGCCGCTTCACAGGATCACCAACACCGCGGAGGCCTATGCAAAGGGAAGGTTTACGGAGCCGGTGCAGGTGCGCTGCGGCGGCGAGATCGGTTATCTCGCGAACACCATGAGCTACATGGCAAATGAACTGAACACGCTGGAGGAGGATCAGCGCAAGTTCATATCCAATGTATCCCACGATTTCCGTTCACCTCTGACCTCGATCAAGGGCTACATTGAGGCTATGCTGGACGGCACGATTCCCGCGGAATTACAGAACAAATATTTCAATATTATTCTCTTTGAAACAGAGCGCCTGAACAAGCTTACGCAGGAACTGATCGACCTCAATAAATTCGGGAGACATGGGATTATGCTGGACATTACAGACTTCGATATCAACCGTGTCATCAAAACCACGATTCTGACCTTCGAGGGGACCTGTGAGAAGAAGGGGCTGACCTTTGACCTCCTGCTCACCGGACAGGAGCTGTTTGTCACCGCGGACATGGCCAAAATTCAGCAGGTGCTCTACAATCTGATCGACAACGCGACCAAATTTTCGCACAACAACACCTCCATTAAGATTGAAACAAGCATCAAGCACGAGAAGATGCTGATCTCCGTCAAAGATTCCGGAATCGGCATCCCGGCTGACAGTTTGAAAAAGATCTGGGACCGTTTCTACAAGACGGATCTCTCGCGCGGCAAGGACAAGAAGGGAACTGGTCTCGGCCTCGCCATCACAAAGGAGATCATTCAGGCTCACAACGAGCATATCAACGTGGTCAGCACGGAAGGGGTAGGAACTGAATTCCTTTTCACCCTTCCGCTGTCTCAAAAGGAAGCACAGGATTGATCAATCCGGCAGCTCAACCCGGATGTGCACATCCTCAAGCTGCCGCTTTTCCACCTCCGCAGGAGCGCCCATCATAACATCCATGGCATTCTTGTTCATGGGGAACGGAATGATTTCCCGAATACTCTCCTCGCCGCAGATCAGCATTATCATACGATCCACGCCGGGCGCAACGCCCGCGTGGGGCGGAGCTCCGTAGCAGAATGCGTTGTACATTGCCGGGAACTTCGCCTTCACATCCTCCTCGCCAAGTCCCACAAGCTCAAACGCACGTATCATAATTTCCGGGTCATGGTTTCTCACCGCCCCGGAAGACAGCTCCACGCCGTTGCAGACCAGATCATACTGATAGGCAAGGATGGACAGGGGCTCCTGATTTTGCAGCGCGTCCATGCCCCCCTGCGGCATTGAGAACGGGTTGTGGCAAAACTCCAGCTTACCGGAGTCCTCCCCGATCTCGTACATCGGGAAATCCACGATCCAGCAGAATTCGTAAATGTCCTTCCTCATATGCCTGTCGCTGGCAGCGCCAAGAAGCCTGCGAAGCACGCCGGCGGTCTTCTGCGCGGCAAGGAGACGCCCCGCAGTCACTCCGACGAAATCCCCTGGTTTTAATCCCAGAACCCGGATGACTGAGTCCCTGCGGTCAGCCAGAAACTTGGAGATGCCGCCCACAAACTCACCCTTCTCATCTACCTTGAACCAATAGGCCTTGTTTGCCGTCTGCACCTCAACCTCCGCACAGATCGCGTCGATTTCCTTTCTGGTCGCGGTAAAACCATCCACCACAATTGCCTTCACCGTCTGGCCCTCGAAGGGAGCAAAACCGCAGTCCGCCATGACTGCCGTCGCATCCTGCAGCTTCAGGTCGATGCGCAGATCCGGCTTGTCCGAGCCGTAGGTATCCATGGCCTCCAAATAGGGAATCCGCACAAAGGGCGCAGCCGACACACTGAGATTCCCGTACTTTTCAAACAGCGGCGGCAGGACCTCCTCAATCACGGCAAACACATCCTCCTGCGAGGCAAATGCCATCTCCATGTCGAGCTGGTAGAATTCACCCGGCGAGCGGTCTGCCCTTGCGTCCTCATCGCGGAAACAGGGGGCAATCTGAAAATACCGGTCAAAGCCTGACGCCATCAGAATTTGCTTGAACTGCTGCGGCGCCTGAGGCAGCGCATAGAATTTGCCCGGATGATTTCTCGCCGGAACCAGGTAATCCCTCGCCCCCTCCGGTGAGGAGCAGGTCAAAATCGGCGTCATAATCTCGACAAAATTCATGGCGTTCATTTTCTGCCGCAGCTCTGCCACAAACGCGCTGCGCAGCAGCATCCTGTCCTTAACCGCCGGGTTGCGCAGATCGAGATAACGGTATTTGAGTCTCGTGTTCTCGTCCGCCTCCTGCGACTGGTTGATCTCGAAGGGAAGTGCATTGTAGATGCACTTCCCCAAAATTTCGATTTTCTCCGGAACCACCTCGATCTCCCCGGTGGGCAGCTCCGCATTTTTGCTGGAGCGCTCCCTCACGGTTCCCGTGACAGAAATTGTGCTCTCCTTGTTGATTCCGTCAATGACCGCCATCATCTCCCCGGTCTCGATCACCACCTGCGTGATCCCGTAGAAATCCCTCAAAATCACAAAACCCAGATTCTTACTGACCTTACGAATATTCTCATACCAGCCGACAAGAGTCACCTGCTCCCCCACATGGTTCAGGCGCAGCTCGCCGCAAGTGTGTGTACGTGATTGTACCATAGTTCTACTGCTCCTCCCTAGCCCTGTCCGTATAAAATTCCACGAACTCCCCGTAGCCCTCTTTGATGAGCTGCTCCTTCTGGAATTTCCTGTTCTTGTTCATGCGCACCAAAAGCACCTGCTGCCCGTTCTCCCTTGCCAGCCTTGCCTGATTCATCACTTCCGCGAGCTTCTTTGCCGGATAGCCCTTCTCCACCAGATAGGCTGTTTTTTTCGGACTCTCCGGAATCTGAAAGCCGCTCTCCATGAGAAGCAGGATAATCCGCTCAAAGCCAATGGAAAAGCCGCATGCCGGCACATCCGTGCCCGTGAAGCGTCCGACCATCTGATCATAACGCCCACCGCCGCCGCACGCCGCACCCAATTCCGGCATGGAAATCTCAAATATGGTTCCGGTATAGTAGCTCATGCCCCGCACCAGCGTCGGATCAAACACCAGCGCAAATTCCGCCGCCTTTGTGGCGTTCACTGCGTCTGCGATCTCTGTCAGATTGCGGGTGACGTCCGCCTCCAGAAAACCGCCAAGCGTCTCCGCCAAAAGCGCGACGGCCTCCGCCACCTCCCGCTTGCCCTGCATAAGCTTAAAAAGCCCAAGATATCTGTCCACGGACTCCCCGGGATACCCCGCCCCTGCAAGCTCATCGGCCACACCGTCCATGCCGATCTTGTCCATCTTGTCCAGCGTGATAAACACACTGTCATAGTCCTTTTCCGCAAATCCGCTGTAGGCCGCCATTGCCTTTAAAATTCTCCGCTCGTTGATGCGGATTTCAAAATTCCGAAAGCCCAGTTTTCCTATGGTGGCTGTCGTGGCGTTGATCAGCTCGATCTCCGCCAGATTTCCCGGCTCTCCGAGAATGTCAATGTCGCACTGGGTGAACTGGCGGTAGCGCCCTCTCTGGGGGCGGTCCGCCCGCCATACACTCCCGATCTGCAAAGCCTTAAAGGGGCTGGGCAGCTCATTTGCGTGGTTTGCGTAGTAGCGCGACAGCGGAACCGTGAGATCGTAGCGCATCCCGTAATCCACCAGATCCGCCTCCTCCTTTGCCTCCGCAAGGTTCAGCTTCTCGCCGCGCTTCAACACCTTAAAAATCAGCTTTTCATTTTCGCCGCCCTGCCTGCTGGAAAGGTTTGCAATATTCTCCATGCAGGGCGTCTCAATCGGAGTGAAGCCGAAGCTTCGGTAGGTCTCTTTGATCACGCCCGCAACATAGTCGCGAAGCTCCATCTCCGTCGGCAAAATATCCTTCAGGCCGTTGACCGGCTTTTTGCTCAGTGACATACGGTTTTTCTGCCTTTCTTTTTCTTATAACTCAGTTGACCGCCTGCCAGTTGTCCATAGAGAGATTATCTTCTCCGAACACAAAGAAAACATCGTGTACGCCGCTGATTTTCTCGTTGAACGCAGCGTTTACAGTGGCAAATGCCCCCTCCGAATCGACGCTGAAGGATGCGGTGGGGTCAGCAAGCCTGTTGTCCAGCCGGATTTCAATGACTCCCTTGCCCTTCGCGCTGATATTGACCGAGGATGCGCCGTCCCCAAAATCCACACCGACCACGCAGGTCCAGCTCCCCTTATTGCCGCTTGCAATGATCTTGTCATCCTCGCTCACATACTCGATCGCCGCAGTCACATTTGACGTTTCCGCCTGAACCATCTCAAACGGGTCTAACGACTTGAGCTGCTTCACGCCCAGCGTCGTCATCCTGCCGTTGGAATACGTCCAATTCGCCTCATCCACCGCAAGCTCATCAACGCCGATGCTCCGGTAGCCGCCGGCGCCCGCCACCTTCATTTTGGACAGAAGCATAACATTCTGATAAAAGAGATAATACTTATCCCCGAACTTCTGAAGATGCGTATGGTTGTTTGAGAAATCCAGACCGAATCCCGTGGCGTTCTTCAGATACTCCCCGCCGTATTTCCAGGAGTCGGGATTGAGCGGATCGTCCGAAACCATATAGCACATGGTACACTGCGCGGGCATCTTGATCGGATCATAGATGCTCGGCCATTCCTTCCGTTCCTCCCAGTTGGAACAGTAGGTGAGAATATATTTTCCGTTTATGTAATTCAGCTCGTTCGCCTCAAAGTGATAGGGCGCAGGAATTTTGACAACACTGCTGTCAACGGAAATCATATCCGCGCCGAGGCGGACGATTCTGCAGTTGCCCGTATACAGGCCTGACTCATCGGCGTGCATGGCGGTTCCGCCGCCGAAGGCCAGCCAGCCTACGCCGTTGTCGTCGATCACAACGCCGGGATCAAAGCACCAGCATACCGGGTCCGCCCTCAGATCCGCATTGGTAAAGGGAAGGATCGCATGCTTCAGCGGATCTTCCCACGGCCCAAGCGGAGAATTGGACTTCATGACGCCGATACCCCCGCCGCTGTTACAGAAATAGAGGAAAAACTCCGTCTCTCCCCCTTCCGTTGTTCTGGAGACGATGGACGGCGCCCAGGAGCACGATGCCCATTTGCAGACGGAATGGACGTCGATGTCACCGTGGTAGGTCCAGTTCTTCATATCATCCGTAGAAAAGCAGGAGAGAGACGAAATCTGCCCGTAACCATTGTCCCCTTTTCCCCCATTGAATTTATACTGCTGGGTGTCGCAGGTGCCGTACACATAGATTCTTCCCTCGTATTCAACTGACGTGGGATCTGCGAAAAAAAGATTGGAGGAAATGGGATTGGTATTCCCTACATCCTTATACGGAATCGCCAGCTGCACCTTGATCCCCTCCGCGGACCCGGAAGATTCGGAGGAATCGCCGGTCTCGGTATTCACCTTTTCCGTATTGTCCCCCGTATTGGAAACAGGTTCGGAACCAGACTCCGTGTTATCCACTGTCTTGCCCGTACATGCGCACAGAAACACTGCCGCGAGCACAATTGCAGCCGCTTTTTTACTTTTCTTCATCATACACATTCCTTTCTTTAACTCTAAATGATTGCTCTGTGATACCTTTTGTACCATTATATTTTCACCATACAAAAAAGTCAATATCTCACGGAGTGCGCAATATATGACATAATGTTACCTTTCACAGATCAGGAATGCGCATCAACTGCGCATTCCGTAAGAACATGATTCATTTCCAGTGATAAGGAATCCGTCCTCCTATGGCGATAAGGAATCCGGCCCCTTGGGCCACCTTACCGCAAGGGGTCACCTTACCACAGAGGGTGAGGGGCGATTTTGCGAAGCAAACTCTTAGGAAACGCTGATTAAATCATCGTTTCCTCAGAGCCTCCGGCGGATGCGCACGGATTTGCTTTGGAATTTGCTGCTCCGCAGCGCAAATCCGGCGCGGGAAACGCTTTAATCAGCGTTTCCCTTAATATCGCCCCGAATTGTTGCTATGAGCGGTCTATGGCCCGTGAATAGCAACACATTATTTTTACATAGTCCTCCGTTTTGCCCCTCATGATCTGCAGTCCATTTTCCAATTTTTCGAGAGGCATTCTGTGGGAGATCAGCCGCTCAGGCTGCAACGCCCCCCCGGCAATGCCCCTTATTGCGCAATGCCAGTCGTCGTCCTCCTCATGGGTGAAGGAGGAATTCCATGTGCCCGTGACATTCAGCTGATTGCGCAGGATTTTCCAATATACGTTCTTGTCCAGCCCCATGTCAGAGGCCGGATTCCCCACAAGCACCACCTGCCCTCCGGGCTCTGCAAGCTCAACAGCCTGTGAATAGGTTTCGTTTTTTCCCACGCACTCAAAAAATACTGAGACTCCAAGCCCCTCCGTGCGCTCCATCAGCCAGCCCCGCACATCCTGCGTCCCGCTGTCGCAATAGCATTCTTCCGGCAGCCCCAGCTCCAGAGCCCTGCACTTTTGCGCTTTTTTATTTCCGATGGCAAATATCTTCCGGGGAACTGCCTCCCCGCTCTTTCCTGATGCCAAAAGCGACATCAGTAAAAGCAGCCCGATGGTGCCCAGCCCGCAGACTGCCACGGTATCCTCAGCCCTGACTGCGGTCCGCCGCAACGCGTGAAGAGCCACTGCCATAGGCTCCAGCATTGCCGCAGCCTCAAAGGACACCTCCGGCGGCAGGGCAATCAAATTTTCCGCAGGCACAGCCACGTACTCCGCGAAGCCTCCGTCTCTGCGGGAGCCCAGGTAACTGTAACTCCTGCACATCTCATATTGCCCGCGCCTGCAGGGCACACAGGATTTGCAGGGAATGAGCGGAAACACTCCCACCCGCTTTCCCTGCCATTCCTTCTGCGCCTCTTTTTCGGTTTCCTCCACAACACCGGAAAACTCATGACCGGGAATCAGCGGAAACGAATAGGCTCCGTCCCGATAGATTCTGGGAATGTCTGAGCCGCAGATGCCTGCCGCCCTCACCGCAAGCAAAACCTCGCCCGCTTTCAGGACGGGGCGCGCGGTCTCCTCCCACCTCAAATCGTCGATCCCGTGCAAAACCCATGCTCTCATTCCAGCCTCCCCTATAAACATCAGCTCATACAAAATCCGCCTTCGGCAAATGAGCTATCTATCCCTGTCAGAGGATATGTGCAGCACATCCCGCAGCCGAAACAGATCCTCCTCCGTAGTAATCTTAAAATTTCCTTCCTCGCCCGGAACCATAACCATGTCCATCCCGGCAAGAATGGCAGGCTCTGTGGAACCGTTAATCCGCAGTATCTCTTCCCGGGAGAGCCGTCTGCACGCCTCATAGTATTTCCCGACAACAAATGCCTCCGGCGCCTGACCCGCAAAGATCTCCTCCCGCTTTAGCAGCTCTGTCACACGGTGCCCGTCGGTGCTGGCATACACGGTATCCTTCATGGGAAGCACCGGAAGCGCCCCGTCATGCCCCCTTGCCGCTCCCAGACACCGGGTAATCAATTCCCCCGTCAGAAGCGGTCTGGCCGCGTCATGGATGAGCACATAATCCTCATCCTCTGCGAACTTCCGGATATCCTCCAGCCCATGCAGAATGGAGAGCTGACGGTTCTCCCCGGGGTCAGAGAAACCGCGGAATTTTTCTGTGTTTTCTGCGCCCTCAATTATACCGGCAATGCTGCCGCGCCACTGTGGGTTCGCCACAATCTGCACCGCGTCAATATCCGGGTGGGAGCACAGACGCTCCAGGCAGAAAGCGATCAGCGGCTTTCCCCCAACTTCTATATACTGTTTGGGAATATCCGCTCCCATACGCGTTCCCCGGCCGCCCGACAGAATCAGTGCCACGTTCATGTCTCTCACGCTCCCCGTTTTTCATCAAAACTTTAGCTGCCGGATATTCTGCAGGGTTTCTCCATAGGATGTCTCTCTGCCGAACAAGAGCGTTGTCCCAAGCACGAAGCCCTTCACTCCCTTTGGCGCATACTCCAGAATCTTCTCCGCACTGCATGCCCCGTCCCAGTATATTTCAAAATCCATGTCCTCCTTCATGGAGAGCAGCTTCGTAATCTTTTTTCCCACATAGGGCAGATACATCTGTCCCGCGTTTCCGGGATTGACCGACATCACCAGCACCTTTTTCACGATCCGGAGCATCTCTGTGATCGTCTCTACCGAGGTGCCCGGATTAATGGCAATGCCCGGAATCATCCCCGCGTTAATAATGCTCTGCAGCGTGGTTGACGGATGATACTCTGCCTCCGGATGGATATAGACGGTATCTCCGGGGCGGAGGCATTTCAAAAAGAGCTCAATGTGGTTGTTGGGATGCTCGATCATCAGGTGGACATCTATAGGTGTTTTCGTGGCCCTTGCTATGTACTGCAGGTCGTTAAGGGACATTGCAAAATTGGGGACATAACGCCCGTCCATAATGTCTATATGAAAGGAGTCTATCCCGCCCTCCTCTAATTCGCGTACCTCCTTTTCCAGATTGCCGTAATTGGCACACATCATCGATGCGGTTAATTCAAAATCCATCCAGATATTCTCCTCTCTAAGCAGCTTTCTTCCTACTCACGACCCAGAGGCCGCTCGTAGCAACAATTCGGGGCGATATTTAAAGTTTGCTTCGCAAAATCGCCCCTCACCCATGAAAAAGTTACCTTTCTTCCTTACTCTCACGACAACAGCTCCATGTTCTGTATCATAATCGGCTTACCTGTCTTCTGGTACATCTGAACCACAGAGCTCGGATCACCGTAATAAGCGTCGCTGAATACAATCGCCCTTTCCACATCCGCCGTGTCGTCGTATATCCCCCATCCGGCCTCCAGATAGCTGTCGCGAATTTTTTTGTATTCCTCAAACAGCTGCGGCCGCATACTGATCAGCGTGCTTTCGATCAGCGGATGAGGCCGCCACAGCAAAGCGATATCCTCTCTTGCCTCCCAAAAAACCTGGAACACATTCCCCATTTTTTTCAACATCTGCTCATCATTTTTCAAAAGAGCAACCACCGTTGTATTATAAAAAATAACTTTTTTAAAGGTTCCATCCGATTTCCTTACGACCTTCATCCAATCCGGCGGTATCTCCAACGCATCCTTCTTTGTGTTTAAGACCTTGTCAAATTTCGGCGATCCGCTCCCGTCAATCTTTTTCTCCCAATGCCTGCGGATCTCCTCCTTTTTCCCGCCGCCCTGATTTTTTATTGTCTCCTCTGTCAG
>CAZNQZ010000014.1:0-6725 GCA_964575245.1 uncultured Lachnobacterium sp.
CCAACACAATCAGCTCCGACGTGATGGGTTCCGTGCACTACTCCTCGCCGGAGCAGGCAAGAAACGGCTTTGTGGACGCGAGGAGCGATATTTATTCCCTCGGAATTGTGATGTACGAGATGGTGACCGGACGTGTGCCCTTTGACGGGGATACGACGGTGTCGGTCGCGATCCAGCATTTGCAGGAGGAAATCCCGAATCCGGCCAATTACACGCCGGATCTTCCGGTCAGCATGGAGAAAATTATTTTAAAATGCACGCAGAAGAATCCGGATCGGAGATATCAGAACATCCGGGATCTTTTGAATGATCTCCGCCGGGCGCTTGTGAGCCCGGAGGATGATTTTGTGCTGATTGCCCCTGCTGTGGACAATGGCAGGACAAAGATTATCAGTGACAGTGAGCTGCGCCAGATTCGGGATCGGGGCGCTGAGACCGCGCCTGTCTCGAAGGAGGCTGACGCGGATCAGACAGAGGATGGCGCGGACAGAGAGGCGGCAGCAGAGTCGGGGCTTGGCCCGAAACTGGACAAAGCGGCCACGGTCATGGGGATTGTCATCGCAATTGTCATTTTATTTGTCATTGTCCGCCTGATCGGTACCGTGGTGGATCTGTTCCGCGTGGTGGACGAGAAGAACACGGAAATCAGTTCAGGCAGCCAGAATACGGAGAGTCAGAGCGACAGCGAGCCCAATAATGATCCGGCGAATCTGGTTGAGATGATTTCTGTTTTGAACAAGACGCAGGATCAGGCGATGAGTGAACTGGACGCCATCGGCCTGCACATGGTTGTGGTCGCGGCACAGAAATCTGAGAAGCAGGCGGGAACTATTCTGGATCAGGACATCGCGGCGGGCAGAATGATCCCGGTGGGAACTACAGTCAATGTGATTATTGCGGGGGCGGAAAATATTGATTATGTGAACGGAGAACCTCCGGAGAATCAGGATGTGCAGGTGCAGCTGGTAGTCGGCATGATCGAGGCGGAGGCCGTGCGGACGATTCAGGAACAGGGGCTTAATCCGATCAAGCGATACGAGTACAACAGAGAGGTGGAGGCAGGGCACGTCATATCCCAGGACCCCGAGGCCGGCACGTCCGTCGCCCCCCAGACGCGGGTGACCCTTGTGATCAGCCAGGGACAGAAATCCGTTGTGGTGCCGTCTGTCCTTGGAGAGACGAGGGATGCGGCGAGGGATAAGCTGAGAGATACCGGTCTGAATGTTAAGATTGAAGAAGAGTACAACGACGAGGTGGCAGCCGGGCTTGTCGTGAGACAGAGCCTGCCGGACGGGCGGACGGTTCCTTACGGGACGGAGGTTACCATTTTTATCAGCATGGGGCCGGAGGAGTCGCTCTATTGCTACCGCCATGTGTTTCCCGCACCGGAAAATGCAGTCAGCGCAACCTATGAGCTGGTCGGAGACGACGACATTGTCTATGTGGAGGATGCGGATGTGGATGTGAGCGGATCTCTCGAGATCAGCGCGGAGGATATGGAGTGCAGCGGAGGAACGGTGACGATTGAGTGGACGATTGTGACGGTGGACGAGGAGGGCCTGTCCGACACGACTACCGAGGAGCAGTCATTTACTGTGGAGTTTACAAAGCAATAGGTGCATTAGATGCTTGGAACAATCATCAAGGGCATTTCCGGTTTTTATTACGTGTATGTGCAGGACGCCGGAGTTTATGAGTGCAGGGCAAAGGGAATTTTCCGCCGCCAGGGCATCAAGCCGCTGGTCGGGGATCTGGTGGAAATCGCGGTGATCGACGAGTGCGGGCGGCTGGGAAATGTGGAGGCGGTCCGTCCGAGGAAAAACGAGCTGATTCGCCCCGCAGTAGCTAATATCGACATGGCGCTTGTGGTGTTTGCGGCGGCGAAGCCGGAACCGAACTGCAACCTGCTCGACCGATTTCTGTGTATTATGAAGTGCCGGAGGGTGCCGGCGTTCATCTGCTTTAATAAATGTGACCTGGTATCGCCTGCTGTGTGTGAGAGCCTGCGCGAAATCTATGCGGCAGCGGGCTGTGAGATTCTTTTTGTCAGCGCAAAGACCGGGGAGGGACTCGATCGGTTAAGCCTTATGCTTACAGGGAAAACGACCTCGGTGGCGGGACCCTCCGGAGTGGGGAAATCCTCCCTGATCAACGCGCTGCAGCCGCAGGTTCTCATGGAGACCGGGGAGATCAGCGAGAAAATTGAGCGCGGAAAGCACACGACAAGACATGCGCAGCTCATACCGGTGGCGAAGTCGTCCTTTATTGTGGACACGCCCGGTTTTGGCTCGATGGATGTAAGCGAGATCAACCGGGAGGAGCTCTGGTCGTGCTATCCGGAGTTTCTGCCCTATGAGCCGGAGTGCAGATTTGCCGGCTGCAGCCACATCGGGGAGTCGGACTGCGGCGTGAAGAGGGCGCTTGCCGAGGGGAAAATCCATCCGGTGCGCTATGAGAACTACTGTCTTCTCTACGAGGAGCTGAAACAACAAAAAAGGTATTGAGAAAGCTTGTGGGTCATGTTATGAATTGTTTATCACCATCCATTCTGGCAGCGGATATTTCGAAGCTGGGAGAACAGATTATGAAGCTGGACGAGGCGGGGGCCTCCTATGTGCATATTGATGTGATGGACGGGGCCTTTGTTCCGAGTATATCCTTTGGGATTCCGCTCATCCGCTCCATCCGCAAATGTACGGAGCGCATTTTTGACGTGCATCTGATGATTGAGGAGCCGATCCGCTATATCGGGGAGTTTGCGGAGGCCGGTGCCGATATTATCACTGTTCACGCGGAGGCATGCAGGCATCTGGACCGCACGATCGACGAAATCCGCGCGCGCGGCCTTCTCGCCGGAGTCGCGCTCAATCCGGCGACTCCGGTTCCCGCGATCCTCCATGTGCTCGGAAAGGTGGATATGGTGCTCGTGATGACGGTCAATCCGGGCTTTGGCGGGCAGAAGCTGATTCCCTATACGATTGACAAGGTGCGCGAGCTCAAAAGGCTTGTGAATCAGACGGGTCAGAAGGTTGACATTGAGGTGGACGGGGGCGTTACTCTGGACAATGTCCGGGAGGTTATGGCGGCGGGGGCCAATGTGATTGTGGCGGGCTCCGCGGTGTTTCAGGGCGACATCTGTGAAAACGTGAAGCGTTTTTTGGATGTGATGCAGTAAATGTGACGGGGAGGAACCCGCGAAGCGGGGAGTTTCCTTATCACGGAACAGGAAAGGCGGAACATATTATGAAGTATCTGATTGTGTCGGGAGGAGAGATCCCGGATGAATTTGCTGAGCAGGTCGTGATGAAGGGCGGCTTTGAGGTGATCATGGCCGCGGATCACGGCATGGAGTTTTTATATCGGGCGAACATTCAGCCGGATATTATTGTGGGAGATTTTGACTCGGTAGACGGGGAGATTCTGGACTATTTCCGCGGACAGCAGCAAATCGACATCTGTGCGTTTCCCACAGAGAAGGATGACACGGACACGGAGTGCGCCATTAAGGAGGCCATCGCCAGAGGCGCTAAGGAAATTACCATCATCGGCGGAACCGGCACGCGGATCGATCATATGCTGAGCAATATTGCCCTCCTCGGCATGGGGCTGGAAAAGGGCATAAAGATGGAATTGCTGGACCCGAACAACCGTGTCCGCATGATTGACGGGCCGGTTACTCTGCGAAAAAGTCAGCAGTATGGGAAGTATATTTCCCTGATCCCGATTTCGGAAAGGGTCACGGGCGTGACGCTCACCGGAATGAAGTATCCGCTGTCCGATTACACGATGAGCGGCTTTTGTTCTCTGGGCGTCAGCAATGAAATTACGGAGCCGGAGGCACAGATCAGTCTGACTTCCGGTCGTCTCTTAATCGTGGAGGCCAGAGACTGAAGGCTTGTTTTGACGCGAGGTGATTTTTATGGAAGCGAGAAAACCAACGCGCGATTTGCCGCCGGAGCTGCAGGAGATGCTGGACGATCCACAGATGGCGGAGGTCATGAAGGAGATCTGGTCGGATCATGAAAAATGGAGAGAAGTTCTCATCCGGATGGTCTATTCTGTCATTGCCTTACTGATCGCGCTGGAGTTATTGTCCTTTGGGATTCATGTGTGGTTTGGCGATATTGAGGAATCGTTCGTTTCCTATCTCATGGAGGGGCTTATCGCGATTGTGGTTCTTCTGTTTGTCGGGATGGTGGCGCGTATCCTCTTTGAGATGTCGGACAGGCAGAGGAATAAATGTATCCGCTTTGCAAGATCAGCGTGGGAGGAGTCACAGCGCGCGGAGGCCGCAAACAGGGCCAAGAGTGCCTTCCTTGCAAATATGTCCCATGAAATCCGCACTCCGATCAATGCGATTATCGGCATGAACGAGATGATCCTTCGGGAGAGCGAGAACGAAGAAATTACGGAGTATGCGGGCAATATATACAGCGCAAGCGTCTCCCTGCTTTCGCTGGTCAATGATGTGCTCGATTTCTCAAAAATTGAATCGGATAAGCTTGAGCTCGTAGAGGTTACCTATGATGTTTCCTCGCTCGTGCATGACTGTTGCAATATGATCAGTGAGAGAGCGGAGAAAAAGGGGCTGGAGCTAAAGGTGGAGTGCAATCCCATGCTGCCGTCCAGGCTGGCGGGGGATGAGGTGCGGATACGCCAGATTATCGTCAATTTCCTGACTAACGCTGTCAAATATACACAGAAGGGCGTAATCAGTCTGATCGTGGACTACTGCATTGAGGGCGGTAAGTTTGCCCTGCATGTCACGGTAAAGGACACCGGCATCGGCATCAAGGAGGAAAATATCGACAAGCTCTTTAAGGAATTTTCGCGTTTTGACCTCGAGCGAAACCGCAATATCGAGGGGACCGGTCTGGGCCTTGCGATCACGGGAGAGCTTGTCAACCGGATGAACGGGCGGATCGAGGTGGAGAGCACCTACGGGGAGGGGTCCGCGTTCACGGTTACCATTCCCCAGACAGTTGTTGACGCTGCGCCCACGGGCGATTTTATGAAGCACTACCGCGATATCAGCAAAATCAATATGAAATACCGCCAGAGCTTTGAGGCACCGGACGCGCGCATACTGGTTGTGGATGATATCGAAATTAACCTCAAGGTCTTTGTCAATCTGCTGAAAAAGACAAAGGTTGAGGTGGACACGGCGCTCAGCGGGCGGATCTGTCTGTCGCTGGTCGCGCGGCGCGCCTATGACATCATTTTCCTGGATCACATGATGCCGGAGATGAACGGCATTGATACGCTGAAAGAAATCCGAAAGATGCACAGCCCGTACAATCAGGATACTCCAATTATTATGCTGACGGCAAACGCGATTGCGGGCGTGAAGGAGCAGTATCTGAAAATGGGCTTTGTGGATTATCTCTCCAAGCCCGTCAGCGGTGACAGGCTTGAGGAGATGATTATCAGATATCTGCCGAAGGACAAGATTCAGAAGCTTGCGGCGGAGTATGAGACAGAGGAGATTTCAAAGGAGGAGCTGGACGCGCTCGCCATGAAGGGCGTGGATGTCGCCGACGCCATAGAAAAACAGGGCGGGATTGATATTTATCTGGAGCTGATTGATCTGTTTTACACCTCCGGCATACAGAAGATGGCGCTTTTGGAGGAATTGTACCGGCAGCGCGACATCGAAAACTATATCACAGAGGTTCACGGTTTAAAGAGCGCGTCTGCCAACATCGGCGCATATGCGGTCTCGGAGCTTGCCAGACAGCATGAGAGCGCGGGCAGGGAGGAGAATTTCAGCTTTATTGATGAGAATTTTGCCGGGCTGATTTCCGGCTACCGCCAGCTTTTGGATGAGATCCGCCGGGTATTAAAGCAGAGGCAGTACGGGCAGTTCGCGGAGAAGAGTATCGTGGAGCGCGCAGCGATCGAACCACAGCGTTTGGCGGAGGAAATCCATGAGATCTGCCGTCTGGTGGAGGATTTCGAGTCAAAGGAGGCTGCGGAGAGAACTCAGGAGCTCCTGGGCCATGATCTGCCGGAGGAGGTGCGCGCACGGCTCGAGGAGGTGCAGACCATGCTGCGGATGTACGAGGATGAAAAGGCGGAAAAGCTGTTGGGTGTGTTGATTGAAGATTTGCGGGAGTGATGATTATGGAGAGGAAAAGAGTGCTGGCGGTGGATGACAACGCCGTAAACCTGGCTGCCGTGGAGCAGGCCCTGCAGGAGGAGTACGAGGTGCTGCCGGTGATTTCGGGCAGCAGGGCGGTCAGATATCTGCAAAAGCATCAGGCGGATCTGATTCTTTTGGACATTCAGATGCCGGGGATGAGCGGACCGGAAACCTTGCAGGAGATGCGCGGGCTTGAGAACGGTGCGGAGGTTCCCGTCATTTTCCTCACTGCGCTGCAGGAGACAGACAGAGAGGAATTGGCGCTGCCGGGCGTGGTGGATTTTATCGTGAAGCCGTTTGACCGGGAGGATCTGAAGAAGCGGGTTGCAGCTGCACTTCAGACAAAATAACCAATGTGTGGAGGAAATTGAGGTGAATTTATTAAAACAGCTTTTAATTATCATGCTGTTTTGCTTCGTCGGCGAAATCATGCATGATGTGATTCCGATACAGATACCGGCCAGCATCTATGGGCTGGTATCTCTTTTTGTAGCGCTTCTGACCGGGGTGGTCCGGCTTAAAGATGTGAAGGATGCGGCAAAGTTTCTGATCTTTGTCATGCCTGTTATGTTCATTCCCGCCG
>CAZNQZ010000014.1:6735-16644 GCA_964575245.1 uncultured Lachnobacterium sp.
CGGGGTTGGACTGATCGACAGCTGGGACGAGCTTCAGCCGATCCTGATCCCCGTGATCCTGATTATGGTGATCTCTACGGTGCTTGTGATGGGCGTTTCCGGGACGGTGACGCAGGCGGTGATGCGGCTGGCAAAGAGGGGAAAGAAGCATGAATGAACTGCTCAGGGATTCCGTTTTTTTCGGTGTAGTGATCAGCATTGCCTGCTATGAGCTGGGTGTCAAAATTCGGAAAAAATGGAAGATTGCAATATTAAATCCACTTTTAATTTCAATTGCAATTATAATTTTATTTCTTCAGCTGTTTCATATTGACGTGGAGACCTATGAAAACGGTGCAAAGTATTTGTCCTATTTTCTGACTCCTGCGACCGTTGCCCTCGCGGTGCCGCTGTATGAGCAGATCGAGCCGTTGCGGCGCAGCTGGCGGGCGATTCTGGCGGGAATTGTATCCGGGGCGTTGACCTCCGCAGTGTGTGTGCTCGTATTGTCCGCGCTGTTTGGGCTGGACCACAGGCAGTATGTGACGCTTTTGCCGAAATCCATTACAACGGCGATCGGAATGGGGCTGTCCGCAGAGATGGGCGGAATTGTGACGATCACCGTTGCGGTCATTGTGGTGACAGGCGTGATCGGAAATATGCTTGCGGAGCTTATCTGCAGATGGTTCCGCATCACGGACCCGGTGGCAAAGGGGATTGCAATCGGGAGCGCGGCTCATGCCATGGGGACTGCAAAGGCACTGGAGCTAGGGGAGGTCGAGGGGGCGATGAGCAGCCTGTCCATCGCGGTGTCCGGCCTCTGCACTGTGGCGATTGCACTTATTTTTTCTTATCTTTACTAGGCAGGAGGAATCAATGTCGCTGCAATTTGTGCTGGGCTGCTCCGGCAGCGGGAAAACGGAATACCTGTACCGCGCGCTCACGGCGGAGGCCGGGGCGCACCCGAAGAACAACTATCTGGTGATTGTGCCGGAGCAGTTTACGATGCAGACCCAGCAAAAGCTGGTGGATCTGGCGGAGCATCACGCGATCATGAATATTGATGTCCTGAGCTTCAAACGGCTTGCTTACCGGGTGTTTGACGAGCTGGGACGCAAGGACATCCAGGTGCTGGAGGAGACCGGGAAAAATCTGGTGCTCCGCAGGCTCGCGCAGGAGAATGAGGGGAAGCTGACGGTGCTTCGGGCAAATATGAACCGCATGGGGTATGTCGGGGAGGTGAAATCCCTGATCTCGGAGCTGATGCAGTACAACGTTGCCCCCGGACAGCTGCTCGCCATGGCGGAGAGCCGGCAGCTCTCTCCTGTACTCACGGCAAAGCTCAGGGACATTGTGACGATGTACGACGCGTTCAATGAATTTATGCGGGGGAGCTTTGTCACGGCGGAGGAGATTTTACATATTTTGAAGGATCTGGCGAAGGATTCGGAGATCCTGCGGGACAGCGTGATTGTTTTTGACGAGTTCACGGGCTTTACCCCGATTCAGAATGATCTGCTCCGGGAGCTTCTGCTGATTGCCAGAGAGGTGAGGATTGCCCTGACAATCGACGGGCGGGAGGATTTTTACCACAGCAGGGGCAGCGAGGAGCTCTTTGATCTCTCCAAGAAGACAATCCGCTCCCTGATGGAGATGGCGGACGGGCTGCATGTAGAGGTCCGCGAGCCGGCGGTGCTCTCGGACAGTGCGGGCAGGCGCTTTTCCCATGCCCCGGCGCTGGCGTTTCTGGAGCAGAACCTGTTCCGGCCTTATTACCGGAAAATGAAGGGAGAGGTCAGGGAAATTCATCTGGCCACGGCCAAAAATCCGAGTGAGGAACTGGCGCTGGTCGCCCGGAAAATCAATCGGCTGGTACGGGAGGGATACCGCTACCGGGAGATCGCTGTAGTGACAGGGGCCGTAGAGAATTATCGAAATTATGTGGATTCCCTGTTTGGCAAATACGAGATTCCCTTTTTTCTGGATACGACGCGGGAGGTGCTGTTTCATCCGTTTATCGAATTTCTCCGGGCGGCTCTGGAGATTTTGGACAGCAATTACAGCTATGCCGCTGTGATGCGGTTCCTGCGGTGCGGGTTCTGCGGGATTGCGGAGGAGGAGCTGGACCTGCTGGAGAATTATCTGCTGGCAACCGGAATACGGGGGCGGTCCGCGTGGAACAGACGCTGGCTGCATATGCCCAGACAGCAGGCGCTCTGTGACCTGGATATGCTCGAATCGCTCAGACAGAGAATTGCGGGCATCCTTGCCCCGCTGGATCAGGCCTTTGCCGGGAAGGAGTCCAGGGTTTCGGACGGCATCCGGGCGCTGTATGAGATGATGACTGGTCTGGGCATCGAAGGCCAGCTGTGGGATAAGGAGAGGGAGCTGCTCGAGGCGGGCCATCAGACCAAGGCAAAGGAGTACGGACAAATTTACCGGATTGTCATGGAACTTCTGGAAAAATACAATCGTCTTTTAGGTTCTGAACCCCTTTCGGTGCACGACTTTACGGAGGTTTTGGAGGCCGGTCTGTCCGCCGCGGAGGTGGCGGTACTGCCACCTGGGTATGACAGTGTAACGATAGGAGATATTGAGAGAACAAGATTAAATCATATCAGGATTTTATTTTTTGTCGGCGTGAACGACGGAATTATCCCGAAGTCGGCGGGCTCCGGCGGCATTATTTCCGAGTATGAGCGGGAGCTGCTTGCCGGAGAGCATGTGACACTGGCACCGGGGGCTAGGGAGCAGGCATTTATTCAGCGCTTTTATCTCTACCGGAATCTGACCAAGCCGTCGGAGCAGCTCTATCTGAGCTATGCAAAGGTGGACAGTGCAGGTCATGCCATCCGGCCCTCCTACCTGATCGGCGTGATCCGCAGGATGTTTCCGGGGCTTGCGGTAGAGGAGCATGAGGACGTGAGGGCGGAGCCGGAATTCTCCACAAGCGCCGCTGCCTGCGATTTTCTGATCCGGGGAGAGCGCGGCGCGGCCTGGTATGCGCTGGCCCGCTTTTTTCAGGAGGGGGATGAAAAGGAGCGACAGACGATTGATCAGATTCTTCACGCCGCGTACACCTGCTACCGGGGAGAGCCGATCAGCCGCGGGGTCGCGCTCGCGCTGTACGGGAGAAGAGCCGTGAGCAGCGTGACGCGTCTGGAGCGCTTTGCCGCCTGCGCCTATGCGCATTATCTGCAGTACGGTCTGCGCCTTGCCGAGCGGGAGACCTGCCGCTTTGAGAGCGTGGACATGGGAAATCTCTACCATGAAGCTCTGGAGCGCTACAGCAGAAAGCTGCACGACTCCGCCTACGACTGGTTTACCGTGCCGGATGATGTCCGGGAGGAGATGGCACGCCGCTCGATGGAGGAGGCGGTGGAGGGCTATCCGGCTGTGAGCGTCTATGCCACGGCGGAGAGCTCCTATCAGGTAAAGCGGATGCACGCGATCTTTGCGGAGACGGTGTGGGCGCTGACCAGGCAGGTGCGGGCCGGGGCATTTATTCCGGAAAAATTCGAGGTCAGCTTCTCGGAGCTGGACGATATCGCCGCGCTCACCTGTGAGCTGGAGAGGGATGTCCGGATCAGGCTTGCCGGGAGAATTGACCGCGTGGATACCTGCGCGCAGGAGAGCGGGATCGGTGTCAAGATTATCGACTACAAATCCGGCTCGACGCGCTTTGACCTGATCCGGCTGTATCACGGTCTGCAGATGCAGCTGGTGGTATATATGAATGCGGCGCTGGAATTGAGCGCGAAGGAACACAGGGACATGCCGGTATTTCCAGCGGGCATTCTCTATTACCACATCGATGACCCGGTGCTCGAGGCGGAGGGGGAGCAGGGGGAGGAGGACGCGGAGCGGAAGCTTTTGATGGCGCTGCGGCCGGACGGCCTTGTGAACAGTGAGGAATCTGTCTATCTTGCCATGGACGCTAATCTCTCCGGCCGGTCGGAGGTGATTCCGGTGGAGCTGAAAAAGTCGGGGGAGCTGTCCGCGCGTTCCCATGTGGCGTCCACGGAGGAGTTTGAGTTGCTCGGGCGGTTCGTGAAGCGGAAGATCCGGCGGCTTTTGCAGGAGATATATGACGGGGACATCCGCGTTCTTCCCTGTCAGGAGGGCAGGGAGAGCAGCTGCACATACTGCAGTTACGCAGGGGTCTGCGGCATTGGCGGGCGGATTCCGGGGTACGAAAAAAGACAGATGGAGCCGTTGGAACGCGAAGAGGTGTTGGAGCGCATCCGGACGGAAGATGCGGAGCGGGAGGAGTTATGGCAGTAAGGTGGACAGAGGAACAGCAGCAGGTCATTGACTGCAGGAACCGGAATATTCTTGTCTCCGCCGCAGCCGGCTCAGGAAAAACGGCGGTGCTGGTGGAGCGAATTATCCGGCGGATCATGGACAGCGCGCATCCGATCGACATAGACAACCTGCTGGTTGTGACCTTTACGAAGGCGGCGGCCGCAGAGATGCGGGAGAGAATCGGTCTGGCGGTCGAGAGGGCGTGTGACGCGAACCCGGAGGATTCCCATTTGAGGCGGCAGTCTGCGCTGGTGCACAATGCGATGATTACCACAATCGACAGCTTCTGTCTCTTTGTGGTGCGCAATCACTTCGAGGAGATCGGGCTGGACCCGAATTTCCGCATCGCGGATGAGGGTGAAATCCGCCTGCTGGAGCTGGATGTGCTCTCAGAGGTTTTTGAGCAGAATTATGCGAAGAAGGACAACGGGGCCTTTTTTGACCTGATCGATGCGTATGCGGGAAAGCGGGGCGATGCGCCGGTAAAGGAGATGGTAAAGAGCATCTACCGCATGTCTCTGAGCAGCCCATGGCCTGACGAGTGGATCGGTGGACTGGCAGAGCCCTACCGGGCAGAGACAGAGGAGGAGCTGTTGCAGACGGAGCTCTTCCTCGATATCGCGGACACCGTGCGCAGCCTGCTGGAGGATGTGAGGGATGAGATGGAGCGCCTTTATGACCTCGCATTAGCCCCGGACGGGCCAGAAGCGTATGCCCCCGCACTGGAGCAGGATCTCAGGGCACTGGAAGCTGTGACAGGGGGGAATCCCGCAGAGTGCGCGGACTATGAGCGCCTGCTGTGCTTTTTTGCGCAGTTTGCCCCTGCACGGCTCGCACCGGTGCGAAATTTCAGCGGAGATGTGCTAAAAAAGGATGCCGTTCAAAACGGCAGAAACGCCCTGAAAAAGACGCTGGAGGACCTGAAAAAGACCTATTTCTCCATGGACATACAGTCCCTGCTCGCGCAGCTGCACCGTCTGCGTCCGGCGGCGGAAGAGCTGGTGCGGCTGACACTGGCTTACCTGGAAGCAATGGCGAAGGGCAAGAGGAAAAAGCGGATTGTCGATTTTTCTGACATTGAGCATTTTGCCCTGCAGATTCTTGTGGATCAGAAGACCAGGCTGCCCAAACCGGTGGCGGGGGAATTCCGCGCGCATTTTGAGGAGCTTATGGTGGACGAATATCAGGACAGCAATCAGGTGCAGGAGGAGATCATTCAGGCCATATCCCGCGAGGCGGAGGGAGCTTACAACCGCTTTATGGTCGGAGATGTCAAGCAGAGCATCTATCGGTTCCGGCTGGCACGACCGGAGCTGTTCATGGAAAAGTACGCCGCCTACACGACCTCGGACAGTCATTGCCAGCGCATCGACCTGCGCCGGAATTTCCGGAGCCGCAGGGAGGTGCTTGATTTCTGCAACGATATTTTTTATAAAATCATGAGCCCGGATCTCGGGAGAGTCGCCTACGACGAGGATGCCGCGCTCTACTGCGGCGCGGACTACCCGGAGGCGGGCGGGATGGAGGCAGAACTGCTCCTGCTGGACGAGACGGATGAGCTTTTGAGCGAAAGAGATGAGGGAACTCGTTTCTCGTCGCAGGAATGGGAGGCGCAGCTGGTGGCGTCGCGCATTGCGCGGCTCATGCGGGAGACGAAAGTGTATGACAGAGAGCTGGGCAGTATGCGCGCGCTCAGGTACTCCGATATTGTGATTCTGCTCCGGAGCTTAAAGAACTGGGGGACGGATTTTGCCCGGGTGCTTTCGGAGCAGGGAATACCGGCGCATGTCGAGTCGTCCACGGGCTATTTTTCGGCGCTGGAGGTACAGACCGTGCTCAATATGCTGCGGATTTTGGACAATCCCTATCAGGATATCCCGATGGCGGCGGTTCTGCGCTCCCCGATCGCGGGACTCGACGACGAGGAGCTGGCAGAGCTGAGGCTTGCCGACCAGACGGTGCCCTTCTCTGCGGCTGCGCTGGCCGCCATGAAGGAGGCAACGGAGGGAAAGCTTGCCCGATTCTATCGGATCTATCGGGATCTGCGCGCGCAGCGGGAGGCGCCGATCCATGAGCTGATCCAGAAGCTCCTCGATGTGACCGGATACGGCTGCTACGCCGCTGCCATGCCGGCGGGCAGGAGGCGCAGCGCCAATCTTGCCATGCTTTTAGAAAAGGCGATTGAATATGAGAAGACCAGCTATCGGGGGCTGTTTCACTTTGTGCGCTATATAGACCAGCTGCAGACCTATGAGATTGATTTTGGTGAGGCGGATGTGACCGGCGAGAATGCGGACGTGGTTCACATTATGACCATTCACAAGAGCAAGGGACTGGAATTTCCGGTGGTGTTTGTGAGCGGCATGGGCAGGCGAATCAACCAGATGGAGACCAGCGAGAAGCTGGTGGTGCACCCGGATCTGGGCATGGGGATCTGCGAGATCTCCGGCCGTCCGAAGGTGAAGAGGAACTGTGTGCTTCGCTCCGGAATTGCGGACCGCATACGCAGGGAGAATCTCGGAGAGGAGCTGCGGGTGCTCTATGTGGCGCTGACCCGCGCGAAGGAGAAGCTGATACTGACAGGAGTTGTGAAGGATATCGAAAAGACGGTCGGGTCCTATACGGCGAACGTCGCTCCGGGAAGGCCTGTCAGCTACAGCCAGCGTGCCGGAGCGGCGCGCTATCTGGACTGGGTGATTCCCGCGATGCTCTCCTATCCGGACAAATACCGCGTGGAGGCGGTGGAGCCGGAGCGCCTGGTCTGGTCCGCAGTTCGCTCCGAGGTGGAAAAGCAGGTGGATTTTGCGGTGCTGACGGAGCAGATTACCCATGCCAGAGAGGAGCTGGTGGAGGAGTACCGCAGGATTTTTTCATTTGAGTATCCTCACCGCAGCGAGGCGGGGAAGAAGGTAAAATACTCGGTTTCAGAGCTAAAGCACGACTCAATGCTTCGAAGGCTCAGCCAGGAGGAGGCGCCGCTGCCGGAATTTCTGGCTGAGGAGCATGAGTCCTATGTGCCGGATTTTGCTGCAGCGCGCAGTGAATTCCGGGAGTCCTGCGATACGGAAGCTGCCGCAGGCCCGGGGCGATTGGGGCACTCTGCCGCAGAGCGCGGGACGGCGGTGCACCGGGTGATGGAGTGTCTGGACTTTGTGGCCATGTCAGAGACGGATATGGCAGACCGGGCGGCGGCGGAGCGCTTTGTGGTGTCGGAGCTGGAGCGCATGAGGGCCTGCGGGGAGCTCTCGGAGGAGTTTTATCCGCTCGTGAGCAGGGCAAAGGTCACCGCGTTTGTGCAGAGCGAGGCGGCACATCGCATGGCACGGGCGGCAGAGAGGGGGGAGCTCTATCGGGAGAAGCCGTTCGTGATGCGGCATGAGGATGTGCTGGTACAGGGGATTATAGACGTTTTCTGGATGGAGGAGGACCGCATTGTCCTGCTGGACTACAAGACGGACCGGGTCGATACGGCGGAAGATCTCATCCTTCGCTATGAGACTCAGATGGAGCTCTATGCCGAGGCGCTGGGACGGGTGTTTCATGAAAACCATACGCAAAAGCTGATCTATTCATTTCATCTGGGGGAGGTGATTTCACTGTGAGTCAGATTATACTGGCATCTGCGTCGCCGAGGCGCAGGGAACTCTTAGAGCAGGCCGGGATAGCGTTTGAAGTATGCCCGGCACAGGGGGAGGAGATCGCTGTCGGGACGAGCCCGCAGTCGGTTGTGGAGGAGTTGTCCCGACAGAAGGCGGAGGAGGTGGCGTCTGCGATGCTTGCGTACCGCGAGAGCCATCCCGATCTGGTTACGCCGGAGGATTTTCTGGTCATCGGCGCGGATACCGTGGTGGCGCTGGACGGCAGGATACTCGGGAAACCGAAGGACGAGGAGGCGGCGGCGTCCATGCTTGAGATGCTTGCCGGGAGGACGCACGGTGTCTACACGGGGGTTGCGCTCGTGTTTGTCGACAAGTCGGGCCGAACCGGGGAGCATGTGTTTCACGAGAAGACGGAGGTGGATGTCTGTCCGATGACCAGGGAGGAGATTGCCCGCTATGTTGCCGGCGGAGAGCCCATGGACAAGGCGGGGGCATACGGTATTCAGGGATCCTTTGCCATTCATGTCCGGGGGATCAGGGGAGACTACTGCAATGTGGTGGGATTGCCGCTCTCACGCCTGTATCAGGAGTTGATGCGGATCGGATTTCCTGTGTGGTAAGGGTCCTGTAACAGTTCAGCCTGCAGCTTCACTGTTACAAGGTCCTTG
Organism: uncultured Lachnobacterium sp.; assembly: GCA_964575245.1. Lineage (GTDB taxonomy): Bacteria > Bacillota > Clostridia > Lachnospirales > Lachnospiraceae > Roseburia. Next base: position 15,287 of record CAZNQZ010000014.1, read on the forward strand.
CAGTTTTTTAAAATTTTTAGTGTGGAATAAGGAAAATCGTGGTACAATGACATCATAAATAAAATATCAGAGGGTGAAGCCATGTACGATGAGGAAGTGTTGGAATATTTTTTGAAGAATCAGGAGCAGCTGTTCCCGAAGCGGGTTGCAGAGACCATTGAGGAGGCCGAGGAATTTTTGTCGGACTGCACCGCCGCGGTGTGCAGGAATCTGGGGGAGGTGCGGGAGTATCTGGATGAGTCCGGCATGGATATAGGCGGAATCGACGACGACGAGCTGCTGGAGTCCGGCGAGGTATTTGCTCTGCCTGACGGCCGCTATTTGATTGTGGAAGGATAATGTCATAAGGAGGGGCCCGCGTGCGGGGCGGTGAATGAATATACGAAGGATAATGATAGGTTGTCTGGCACTCGGGTGTGCCCTGACATGTTTTACCGGCTGCCAGATTGGAAAGACGAAGTTTGTGTGGCGGGAGGAAAAGAAAATCAGCCGGAAATATCTGTTTTCGCTGAGCGATGTGACCTGTGATGTTAAACAGGCAAAGCTCTATCTCTGCAATTACCGGAATCTGTACGGCACGGTTTACGGCATTGACCTCTGGCAGTACGATTTCGGCGAGCGGTCGCTGGAGCAGTATGTCAAGGATGTGACGCTCCAACAGCTCTCCCGCATTGTCTGCATGAATCTTCTGGCGGAGCAGACAGACGTCCGCCTGACAGAGGAGGAGCTGAGCCTTGTACAGGATGCGGCCAGAGAGTATTACCGCTCGCTGAGTGCGGAGGAGCTCGCCTATATGGAGGTGCGGGAGAGCGATATCGCTGTCGCTTACCGACAGTATGCCCTTGCCAAAAAGCTCTACGACCATTTGACCGAGGGAATTGACGAGGAGGTGAGCGATGACGAGGCGAGGGTGATCTCCGTACAGCAGATCTATGTGTCGGACAAAGCGGACGTCGAAAAAATCGAGGAGAAGCTGGAGGCGGGGGATTCGTTCACGGCGGTCGCCAGTGCCTACAGTCTGGCGGACGATATCGAGGTGTTTGTGGCGCGGGACGAGCTGCCGCAGGAGGTGGAAAACATCGCCTTCAATCTGGACAACGGGGCGGTGTCGGAGTGCATCCAGACGGATGAAGGTTATTATTTTATCAAGTGTGTCAGCAAGCTTGAGGTGGAGCTGACCGAGGCGAACAAGGACAATATCCGCATGAAGCGCAGGATTGCCCAGTTTGACAAAGTGTATCAGGATTTCGTGGAGGGCACGAAGTTTGTTCTGAACACGGAAGTGTGGGAGAGCGTCCGCCTGGAGGATATGGAGCATGTCGAGACGGATTCCTTCTTTGAGGTGTATACAAAATATT